>JAAHHL010000741.1 GCA_010672185.1 Caldora sp. SIO3E6
ATGTCGTTGTCAAGGGAGCGGAGGAGCGGAGGAGCAGAGGAGCAGAGGAGCGGAGGAGCAGAGGAGCGGAGGAGCAGAGGAGCGGAGGAGCAGAGGAGCAGAGGAGCAGAGGAGCAGAGGAGCAGAGGAGCGGAAGAAGAAGAATACAATTTTCCTTAACCCTTGAAGTATTTCCATATATATAGCGCTACGCGCTGGCGTATTTACAAATACTCCAATGGCAGCTGTGTCACACTGGGTACCGTTCATTAAGACTGTAACGATACCAGCGAGTACTGCTATACGTTAAGGAATCCCTCTCAAGAAGAACTCAAACTATGGCTGCGAGAATATAAGCGCTGGGTATAAGGAGTGAGTGCGATCACTTTCTCTCATAGGGTGGGCAAGGGGAAACTTTACCAATAGATTGAGCAAATACTGCTTTTCCGTTGCCCACCGAATTGCTCCAGCACAACCACCGATCGCCTCAAACTAGATTCGTCTTAGCAATTCATCGTACTCATCATGTGCACCAATCCAATACCAGTAAATATGATCAGATTCCAGCAAACCCAAAACACGATAACTGATGCTGACACGAGCAGAATAAATCGGTTGTTTTTGACTGACTCGCTTAAACTGAAGACTCGGATGATAAGGATCTTCCTGCCAAAGAGCGTATGCTTTAGCGGCTTGCTCCTGAACTGACTCAGGTAGGTCGCCTAACCGCTTGCGAAATAACTTTGTAACACTTGATTTCATTTCTGGGTTGGAAAGACCTCATCAAGTGGAATAGTTTCGCCTGTAGCAATTTCCTGACGCACCATTGCAGCCATCTGATCCCATTGATCATCTGTGGTAGCAGCAAAACGGGTTTCCCATTTTTGTTCATCTTGCAATTCTGCCAACAACCGAGACGCGATCGCATCTTGCTTATCAGGCGGTAGTTTTTGAATTTGGGCAATTGCCTGCTGCAGGAGTTCAGTCATAATTTTGTTGCAGTAATCATCACTTTAGTTCCGATCATTATCTCCTTCCTTAGTATGATATCCACTAAGAGCTAGAATTAGGAAATATAGCAGTACTCACTGGTATTGTTAAAGCTTTAATGGGCGGCACTCAGTTTGACGCAGATGCAATGGGAGTGTTTGTAAATACTCCAGTGCGTAGCGCTATAGGTTTTTTTTAGAACCACTACGCCATATATGGGAGTTGACAAAATGCACAACCTTTTAACTTGTCACCATTGCCTACCACCTAACACCTAACTAAGACGCACCATAATAGTCAGGTTCATTCCCTGGTTTCCACTTAATATTGCAACCAATACTAGGTTTTTGATCAGGATTAACTGTTTGAGAAGCTAGCAGCGCATCGATTGCAGCTCGTAAATCCTTACCATTAACTGGCTCATTGTTCCCAGGGCGACTATCATCTAGTTGACCTCGATAGGCTAGTTGTTGATTGGCATCGAAGAGAAAGAAATCAGGGGTACAAGCTGCAGTATAAGCTTGAGCAGTTTCTTGGCTCTCATCATAACAGAGGGGGTAAGTTAATCCTAGCCGCTGAGCCATTTCCTGAAGATGATTGAAGTCATCATCGGGGTAGTTAGCCGCATCATTGGCACTAATTGCCACTATACCAAGGTTGCTATTGCCATAGTCTTGACCAATTTTTGCTAACTCTCCTTGTACATGTTTAACGAAGGGACAGTGATTGCAAATGAACATCACTAGTAATCCTTGCTTCCCAGCAAAGGTATCTAAGGAAACTATCTGATTGGAGCGGACATCTGGCAACTGGAAATCTGGTGCTTTAGAGCCTATGGGCAACATTGTAGAGGCAGTGAGTGCCATTGTGTAACTCCTGAAATTCTGTGCTTCATTGATCTTACTATTAGGAGGCAGGAGGCAGAAGGCAGAAGGCAGGAGGTAAAGGGGTGAACGAAAAAAGGTGTGGGAGAGCTTTTTTGAGTAATGAGTAATGAGTAATGAGTAATGAGCAGTAGTAGGACTTCAGTCCAAAACAGGTTCTCAAGATCCCCGACTTCTTGGTTGCCACCGTGATTAACTCGATAAATCGATAGAAGAAGCCGGGGATCTACTGTGCGATCGCTTACAGCAGCAGCTTGCGCAGCAGCAGCTTGCGCTGATCGCATCTGTTGTACATTAGATTAGGTATTGTTGTAGGGGCGGGTTTAGGGATAACCTATCCCATCTGACCCGAATATTAGAATCAAAACCCGCCCAATATGTTCCCGGTTAGTACAACCAATTCCCCAAATTCCCAGTTTTTTATTCCCAGGTTATCATTAGGGCGGGTTTTGTATTAAAGTTGTCGCCAAATGCGATAAGGGTGACTCGAAACCAACCCCTACAAGATTTACATAAATGTATTCTAATTCTAAATTCTAAATTCTAAATTTTTTATTGTGTTTGCTGTTATTTTTTGTTATAATTACGGATAATGGAAAAGTTGCGCACATATAGAGTATCGTAGGGGCGGGTTTAGGAATAACCTATCCCATATGACCCGAATATTAGAATCAAAACCCGCCCAATATGTTGCCGATTAGTACAACTAATTCCCCAATTCCCAGTTTTTTATTCCCAGGTTATCGTTAGGGCGGGTTTTGTATTAAAGTTGTCGCCAAATGCGATAACTTAGACCATTTAACCCGAATATTGGAATCAAAACTCGCCCTACCGCAGCTATGCGATTGCTTACAGCACCAGCTTGCGCTGATCGCTTAATTCCATCTTTCCCAGGTTCTCAAGATCCCCGACTTCTTGGTTCCAACCGTGATTAACTTGATAAACCGATAGAAGAAGTCGGGGATCTACAATTCTCAAGTTATTGCTTGGGCGGGTTTTGTATTAAAGTTGTCGCCAAATGCGATAACTTAGGCCATTTAACCCGAATATTGGAATCAAAGTCAGCAGTAGAGGATTGCCTGCTAATTCCGCGATCGCTTTCGAGTTATCGATGGATCGTTGCAAACGCGATCGCTTTCTCAGTTTATCGGTTTCATCGATAAAAGTTAACTCGTGCCAGCGGTAAATAAAATCCTTAATTTGCTCTGAGCCTAAATCTTGCAGCAAGAAGTGACGAAATTCCGCATCTCTCAGCCGTTGAGCTTTGTAGCCAATAATGCGAGAGGTGACAATTACCCGCACTTGGGGATATTCATTAGTGAAGCGATGGATATCAGTAATTACTTTATCTCGTTGGGTTGGATCGAATACTTCATCTAAGCCATCGAACATCACCAACACCTTGCCTGCTTTCAGCTTTTCCTGGAGTTGATGCTGATTGAGGCGACAGATAACGTTACCCTTGTGGAAGAATTCTAACAAATCCTTGCATCCAGAAATGCGATCGCGATTATAAGTCCGCAGTTCAATTAGCATAGGAATCGGCAACTCAATCACATTATCCAGGGGACTTCTTGCCCAATTGAGAGCCAGGTATTGCAGAAACATGGACTTACCTGAACCGGGATCTCCCAGAATTACCAGATAGCGATTGCTGGTATTCTCCCATATTTGATTAACCAGAGCCAAAATTGAGCAGACTGGTTGCTGATAATAAATCTCTTTGTATCGTTCCCAGGTTTGGTGGTCAATTTCTGCTTCGAGTTCATTACTCTCCCGCAGTCGTCTTTGATGTTCTTTGGGAATTTCGTAAACTTGGGGCAAGAATTCCTGGCATTCTCGCACATTTTGGGGGACGAATACTTGCCAGACTTTGAGTTTTTCCCGATAGTCGTAAACACTGGAATCCAAACTATCTAAATTCAGATTAGCATAGCGCTCTTGCAGTCCTTCTTGATAAGCCTTAAGGTTAAAGTCTGGAATAATTCCGGCAGTTTCTTGGGTATTTTTCTCAATCGCCTCCAGAGTCTCTAATTCCAGAAGAGTTTTTAATTCCGGTGATTGCTTAACAATCCGTTTAACTTCGATCAGATACTGTTGAGCCACCCTATCCCAGTCAAACTCCGTCGGCATCGCTGTAGGATAATACTGTCGCCAGATTTTCCCCAACTGCTGGCTATCTATCTTACGACAATCTTTAGCAAAAGCTTTACCTAACAGGGGTTTAACTTCCTGATGCCGGATAAACTTCTTCATCGGTAGTTGGTAGTTGTCCCTAATCTGAGCACCAGGAACTTCGCAGCGCAATTCTAGTTCATCTTCTACTATCCTCAAAAATTCTTGTACTGCTTCACCCAAAGCCTTTTTCAGTACAACCGCTTTAGCTGACTCAATACCTCCAGTAATGCAACCTTTGAAGAAGTCTTTGACATAATCTTCCAA
>JAAHHL010000742.1 GCA_010672185.1 Caldora sp. SIO3E6
TCTCCTGCCTTGTTTCTTTAAAGCTCTTTCCATTGCTACCATTGATTTGAGCAGCGCCGTTATGAGCATATTTTGGTCGGAGGAGATAGGCACTGAGTAGCGGTGTCATGGTAACTGCCACTAGGGTAGAAAACATAGTTGAAACAGCGACAGTCACCCCAAAGGGTTGAAAAAACTGACCAGGGATACCTCCCATAAAAGCAACAGGAATGAATACTGCCACAATGGTGGCGGTGGTGGCTACTACCGCTAAACCAATTTCCCTGGCTCCATCCATTGCAGCTTGGAAAGGTGTCTTACCCATTTGCAAGTGCTGGTCAATATTTTCAATCATGCAAATGGCATCATCTACCAGGTTTCCTACAGCTAGAGCTAAAGCCAGAAGAGTCATGCTATTGAGAGTATACTCAAGAGCCTTCATCACCACAAAAGTGGAGATAATTGACAGAGGCAAGGCTACAGCAGTGATGAGAGTGACCCGCCAATCCCGCAAAAAGATACCTACAGTGACTACAGTAAGTAGGCAACCTAGGATCAATGATTCTATTGTCGCTCGAAAGGAGTCCCGGATCTCATCAGCACGGGTAAAAATTAGATTCAGCTCAATATCTTCCGGCAAGGTTTTGTTTAAACTGGCAACTACCTTGCGGACACCTTCTTCTACGTCAACTAGGTTACTGCCAGTGCTGCGGAGTACGGAAAAAGCGACTACTGGTTTTCCATTAAGATAAGCTGACTGCCGTTGCTCTGCAAAGCTATCTGTAACTTCCCCTAAGTTATACAGTGGCACAGTATCTCTGTTGGGGAGGACAATGCGATATTCTTTCAATTCCTCCACAGTTTCGGCACTACCTAGGGTGCGCACATTCTGCTCTCCACCCCCAACTTCAATACGACCGCCAGGTAAGTTAATATTAAATTGGCGGATTTGGTCGTTGACTTGGGTCGGGGTAATGCCGTAAGCCTGCATCAGGCTGGAGTCAAGGTCAACGCGAATCTCCCGGTCAACCCCTCCTAGCCGGTCAATTTGGGCAACTCCTGATACTGTGAGTAGTTCACGGCTGATTTTCCGGTCTACAAGGTCACTCAACTCTTCCACCGAGCGCTTGTCAGAGGAGACGGCGTAGGTCATCACCGAACCCCCAATAAATTCTAAGCGCTTGATGATCGGTTCGTTAATATCTTCGGGTAAGTCTTGACGAATTTGAGCTATTTCATTGCGGACATCATTAGTTGCCCGATCAATATCTGTGCCTAGAATAAAATTAATTGCAGTAACTGATCTTGCTTCGGTAACAGTGGAAGTAAGTTCATCAATATTTCCTAAACCAGCAACAGCATCTTCAATCTTCTTCGTCACTTGGGATTCAAGTTCTGTTGGTCCGGATCCTGGCTGGGTAACAGTAACAATCACTCCTGGAATATCGATATTCGGCTCACTATTAATTCCCATCTGAGTAAAGGACATAAGTCCTACGATCGCTAAAATCAGGAACATAACGATCGTGGGAACTGGTTTTTTAATTGACCAGGTAGAAATGTGGAAGGACATTTATTTGAGAATTAAGAATTGGGAATTGGGAATTGGGAATTGGGAATTGGGAATTGGGAATTGAGAATGTTCCCTCATTTCCGTGTCTGGAGCACCTCCAGTCCCTAATCTTCAATCACTTCAACCCGATCGCCATCTTTGAGATAAGCTGCACCTTTAACAACAATGCGATCGCTGGGGGATAAACCACTTTTGATCTCTATCCGCTCATTGGGGAGGATTTCTCCATCTTCCACTTTCTGTGCTTTAACAGTGTTATCTGCCTCTAACTGATAAACAATGGCACTGCCGTCAGTTTGGGGTAATACTGCTTTAGCCGGTACTGTCATACCTGATGCGGAAGAAGTAGTGATTTCTCCTCGCAAAAACATCCCTGGTTTTAAAGACTCGGTATTGGATAGAGACACTTTGACTTTTGCTATGCGAGATTTTTGGTCAACTTCCGTTTCAATTTTGCGCACTTTTCCATTTAAAACTAAGCTACTATCGGTTTGTGAGGTAACTTTTACGTTTTGTCCAGTGCCAATTAGTGGTAGTTGAGTTTGGGGAACTTCTAGTACAAGCTCCAAGCGCCCTTGTTCTATAATAGTGAAGAGTTCCTGAGAAGCTGAGCTAACATCCCCTACACTAGCGTTCCTTGTCGCGATTTTTCCGCTAACGGGAGCCAGCACCTGGGTATTTTTCAATCGTGCCATTACTGACTGTACTTGTCCTTTAGCACTTGCTAATCGGGCTTTTGCCTGATCGATTACCTCTTGGCGGGAGCCTGCCCGCAGCTGCTTAAGTTGCTCTTCGGCTTCTCTGACTGAGGCGGCTAATTGGGCTTCTTCTGGATTATTAGTATTTTTGGCTTGACTAAGACGCTGCTGCGCTGCAGAGAGGTTTGCCTGAGCGCTGCGATACTCGCTTGCTGCTTGATTAAATTGATCTTGGGATACGGCTCCGTTATTTACTAAGGATTGATACATCTCATTGCGACTTTTCGCTAGCTCCAAGCGGGATTGAGCATCATTTACTTGGGCTAAAGCTTCGTCTATTTGTCTCGGTTTACTTGCTTGCGTTTGCTGCAGACGAGCTTTAGTTTGGTCTAACCGCGCTTGTGCTTGACCAATTTCCTCAGAACGGGCTCCAGCCTGGAGTTCTGCCAGACGAGCTTCTGCTTCTGCTTCTGCAACTCCGGCTTTACCTTGGGCTAACTGAGCTTCGAGGAGGGAGCGGTCTAGAGTTACCATTAACTGTCCTTTCTTAACAAAATCCCCTTCACCCACCAGCACTTTCTCAATCTTTAAACCAGTTTCTTGAGCACCTACCTCAATCATCTCGAAAGCATCAACAGTACCAGTAGCTTCCAAGGTGCGGTTAATGCTGCTAGTTTCTACTTCTGCTACTGTGACACTAGTACTAAAGGCTGGTGATGCGGTAACAGGGGGACTTTGAGCTGGAGACGGAGTTTGTTGAGAGCCCAGGACATTAGTTGCAAAAATTGTTAACACGACACCGAAACCGATTCCCAAGAACAAACCTTGCCCACCGGATAACCAGCTAGATTTAGCTTGGGAAGTTTCCTCGTCTACTGCTTCAGGATTAATTTGTAGGATTTCCGTCTCTTGCACCATCAAGGATGAGGTAATATCCTGTGGTTCTAGCTCCGATTTCGCGATCGCAGATGGAAGTTGAGAAGGCAGAAGGTGGTTTTCCCCAGGGAATCTCGACTCCTCTTGAAGACGAACCACTGAAAACAGCTCAGTAGGGGATTTTAACTCTTGAGCTCTTCCAAGCATCAGAAAGCTAGGACTATGAGTATCCAGCTCAATCTCTTCTGCCCTTCTGTGCCCATTCGACTGAGATTTTTCTGCTTCTACATCTGGTTTGCTCACGCTTATCTCCGTATTACAGCTCAAGCTGAGGGATTGTGTTAAGAAAAGTTACTTTATTTATTATAGTATCTATTTTCTTCCTTCTACACTCACTAAGTGAGTATTCACTTATTAAATTAACAAAAAATTAAGGAACACATCAAATGCTTCTTCTCTGCGTCCCCGCGTCCCCGCGTCACCGCGTCCAAATCCCCTTCTGCTCTTTCTTAAAAGCCGCCCCACGGGAGGCGTACCAACCGCTAGGTCGGGAAGAAACTTTTGTCAAATCTCTTTCCTCATGCTCCTCTTTCCTCATGCTCCTCTGCTCCCCTGCTCCCCTGCTCCCCTGCTCCCCTGCTCCCCTGCTCCCCTGCTCCCTTCTTTCTTAAGTCCCTAAGGTAAAGCTATTCCCTGCCAAAGGATATCGATAAGACCTTGAACATAGGTTAGGGTAGCAATTGGCATAGCCGTCTGAACACCCACCTGCTCAAAAAACACGTAGTTCATCAGAGAACCAAACAGCATACGAGCCGGTATTTCTGGATCACATGACCGAATGCGCCCCTGTTGAAGTTCCTGGACAAAAAAATTAATTAGCGCCTTTAAATACAGAACTAGTGGCGATTCTTGAAAATTCTGCATTTTTTGATTATGAGTACCCTGTGAGCAAGTCATCACCAGCCTGGGGAGTACTTCTCGAAAAAACTCAATAATTTGCAGCGACAGGGTTATCAAGTTTTCCTTTAAGTTACCTTTGCCAGACAGGACTTCTAGCTCTGTTAGCCACTCTGGATGTTCGGGAATACCCATAGCAGCTAAGAATAGTTTTTCCTTTGTTGGGAAGCGTTTGAAGATTGAGCCCTCAGATATACCCGCTTTTTGAGCA
>JAAHHL010000743.1 GCA_010672185.1 Caldora sp. SIO3E6
ACCGTGATTGGTGTTCAGGCGGGTGCTCTCCCGGAGCCTTTCTCTGATGCTGCTGTCTGGTTTCAGCATCTACCGTCATCGTGCGAAACTTGAATACTCGGAACAGCTTGCCTCGCTCTCCCACCCGCCACTGCTGAGAAAAAATTGGCTCTGTGGAAAAAACACCCATCAGCAACATTAGTCCCAAAATAACTGGACTCAGAATTAACAGCAACAAAGCAGCAATGCTCCACTCAATCACCCGTTGGAGCCGCCACCTGATCGGCTGCTGTTTGCTAGGTAATTTTCGGTTAAGGGGAATCCGCAGGAAAATCGTCTTGTGAGCTTGCTCACAGGCATCTGCCAAAAGTTTCAACCTTGCCCCACCCAGCTTGGGTTCGACGCAAACTACTTGTATTCGGGAGTACTTTAAGCAGTCTACCAACCATTCTTGATTATCCAGGGAAGGTAAATAGGGCTGTTGAGGCTGCTCTGTGTAGCTCACCCACAACATTTTCTGTCGCCACTTGAGGGTGCAGTGAGCTAGAGGATTAATTGGCTGCTCAGCAGAAGAGCTTATCTCTATAGTGGAGATTTTAGATGTTTTCAGTAAGATTTTGGAGATTGTTAAGGGAGTATCTTGCATTTGTCTGCCGAATAATCTTGGTAGATATGGGTTAACTTGGCAGACACACCCGAATTGAGAATGGGGAATTGGGAATTGAGAATGGGGAATTGGGAATTGAGAATGGGGAATTGAAATAATTAGTTGTGGTAGCTTTCCGGTACTTGTAAGTTATAAATAGGACTTCTATCAACACCCCTAACACCTAACACTTATTTATCTTTTCCCTGTTCCCTGGTATTTAAAACCACATTTTCTTTCATCATGCTGAAAGAACCGTTGTAGTTAAACTGCTGAGCATCAACTGGAGGCTGGTATGCTTCAAAAGAAGAGGTAATATATTCTTCTCCATAAGCGGCGGAGCTATCTTTAACCTTGCTGCCTTCATTAGCAATAATGCCAATCACGTTAAACTTGCCTAACATCGCCATCGCTTCCATTAGTTCTGATTGAGTAATAAAATCGATACGTCCTACCATCACCACTCCACTGCAACAAGAGGCAACTTCGATGGCATCTACCTTGCCGAGGATGGGAGAGCTATCTAGTAGTACTAAGTCATAAGTTTGCTCAAACTCTGCCATCAGTTCCCTCATTCTTGGGGAACTCAACAGCATAATTGGGTCTATTGGTATGGGTCCAGCAGTTAAAATATCGATATTGGAGCCTGCTGGTGAGATTTTAATGGGGCTAGGTACAGCAGTCTCATCCGCTAATAAAGTAGAAAGCCCTTGTTCATTGGGCAGATCAAGCTGTATATGCAGTGTGGGATTGCGGAGGTTGGCATCAATCAAAAGCACCCTTTGATGTAAACGAGCTGCACTGAGGGCTAAACCCATGCTCAAGGTTGACTTACCTTCACCGGCTAAGGCTGAGGTAACTACAACAGAGCGGATATCAGAACCAGAATGTAGCAGTTGGATGTTCTTATAAATCAGGTCTAATGATTCCCGAAATGGTAACCAATAAACTATCTGTTTGAGAGCAGGTGCTGTAATTTGGCGCTTGCTAAAAGGCAAGTTAATTATCCCTCTGGAGGCGGAAGCTAAAGGCAGTTTAGGAACTATACCTAACAAAGGTACTGCCACTTGCTTTTTCAAATCATCAGCAGTATGAACAGCACTATCCATTGCTTCTCGGACAAAAGCGGCAATACCTCCAAGGAACAATCCCACAATAACACCCATCAAAATATCCACTTTGGTATTAGGACCAGTCTGCTCACCTAGCTGGGGTTGTTTTGGAACCTGCCAGTTAAATCCCCCCCGCGCAATTTCTATACCTAACTTCTGCCGTGCTTCCAACAACTGCTCAAGAGTAGCACCTTTAATTTCCACTTCTGGTTGTAAGCGATTGTACTCTGCGATGAGCTTCGGGAGGCGAGCGAGTTCCCCACGGAGCTGCTGCTCAGTTTTTGCCAAACTCTGATCACGAGCCTGCAAAGCCAACAGTTCTTGTTGCAATGTCAGAAGCTCTTCAGCTAGTTTTTGATCTGTCCCAACTAATTGTCCTTCTTTGAGGAGTCCTTCTTCTGAGATATTCCCTGGAAGAGGAGCTCCTCCTAAAACCCGTTCCACCTCCCCCTGCAATAAGGTAAGCTGGCTCTGACGTTGCTCTAGTAACTTTTGCACTGTAGGATCTTCATCAGTAAAAGTTGTGCGTTGTTGTGCTAAAGCAAGTTCGGTCTTTTGGAGTTCATCAAGCAAAGCTTGGTAGCGACTAGACTGACTCAAGCGGGAAGAGATGAGGGCATCCTGAGGAGAAAGCTCTAGTTGTTGTTGCCGAGCATTATAGCTAGCCTGAGTCTCTTGATAATTAGCTTTAATTTGCTGTCGTTCACTCTTGATAGATTCGAGGGTTGCAGTTACTATTGTTGCCTGTTCTGTGGGATCAATTAGGTTATAGTTTGTGCGAAACTGCTCCAGAGCTGCTTCAGCCTGCACCAGGTTCTGGCGAGCTTCTGGCAACTGCTTATTGATAAAAGCTAGACCTTCACTAAGGCGTAGTTTTTGTTGCTCTAGGTTGTAATCTAGATAAACTTGTTGCATCGCCTCAAGCACTTTTTGGGTTTTCACTGGGTCATCGCTGATGTAAGCTGCTTCAATGATTTTGAGCTTAGTCTTGAGCTTATCGCCCTGATCCAATTGAACCAGACTTAAGTTTTTGCTAATGTCATCTGCTTCGAGTTCAGAGTATTCCGGCTGAAGTAAATCCACTGCTCTTTGTATAAGCTGAGAACTCTGCATCAGGTTGAGCTGAGTAGCATAATCAACCTCAACACTTGTGTCAGCAAACTCTTTGGCAACTTCTGTTCCATCTACTTTTTCTTGATAATTAGACTCTACTAACAGCTGCATAGAACTTTGGTAGGTTGCCGGTTTACTCAGAGCATTAAGGATGGCAATTGGCAAAACCAGACACAACACACCCAATAGCCAAAAGCGTCGGCGCAACAATACTGCAAATAGTTGCCCGTAACCTGCATCTGCTTCAATTGTTGCCTGGAGATTGCTGTCATTCACGGCGGCTATGCTGCAACAGTGGGAAATAATTGCTGAGATGTTTTTGTAGATTGCACCCTCTCAACCTGTTCAATTACGCCCTCAACTTTACTGAAGAAAACTTTTTCAGTGAAATTGCTCAGGGCATGGTCTCGGATTTGGGCATGATCCCAAGAGATTTTACGAGCCTTTATGAGTGCTTTCTGTAGAGCTTCTGGTGTCTGCCGGTTAAAAAAGACCCCTGTTTTTCCAGGTACTTGAGTATCCAAAACACCACCAGCACCGTAGGCAATTACTGGCGTACCACTAGCATTGGCTTCTATTGGCACTAATCCGTAATCTTCTAAAGCTGCAACAATGACAGAGCGGGCTTTTGCCATTAAATGAGTACGTTCAGCATCGCTGACATGTCCCAAAAATCTAATATTTTCCAAAGCTTTAGACTCTAGACGCTCCCGTTCTGGTCCCTCCCCAATAACTAATAATGGCCATCCCAACCAATTAAAGGCTTCAATAATAATATCAATACGTTTATAGGTGATCATACGAGATGAGACTAAATAGAAGTCTTCTTTTTGATCTGAGAAAACGAACTTACTACTATCAATTGGATAGTTAATCACCATTGCTGGTTGATTATAGATATTCTCGATACGGCGAGCCACCGTTGTGGAATTAGCAATGTAAAGGTCAGGCTCCTGAGCATAGCGTATATCTGCTTGCTTCATCATCTCGAAAGTTTTTTCAATGAGGGGATAAAAATATTTGAATTCTTCATACTCTCTTAAGTAGACTTTAGTATTCCACAGGAAGCGGGTGATATTATGGCAGAAGCAAATATGCCGAGCTCCTGGTCTTTTGCGCACTGCTTTCGCAAAACTAGCGCAACTACTGATAATCAGGTCATAATCTTGCAAATCCAACGAGCGAAAAGCTGGATAATACAAGGGAGCTAATAGTCGGAAGTACTGGCTTGCTCTGGGAATTTTTTGTAATTGGGTTGTGTAAACAGCGCGATCGCTCAAGTCAATAGTTCGCTGAGGATCATACAAAGAAGTAAAAATATCAGCTTTTGGGAAGTAGTGACAAAGCAACTCAAATACCCGCTCTGCTCCACCTCTTTGCGTTAAATAATCATGCACTAATGCTATTTTCATTGATAAATTTTTTTTCTTTGGGA
>JAAHHL010000744.1 GCA_010672185.1 Caldora sp. SIO3E6
GTATTTTTTAGTTCAAAAACCTTGCACTTTTACCAGAAAATTCCTCCTGAACTCTTAACTTATTACTTATTACTTATTACTTATTACTTCAAAACCCGCATCAATCGACTTATTCAGCAAGCCCTACCTACCGTAGGGTGTGTTAGCGAAGCGTAACGCACCAAGCGGGTTCAACCATTCTCAAAAATCGCTAAGCTAATCGCACAATTTAACCTTATCCCACGTAATTCAAACGCCCCTGCAAATCAGTGCTCTAGGCAATTCACCATTTCAACCGCACCTCATTCTTGAGTACCGATATCATCGCAGAGTTTTCGATCCCTCTCTTCCACCGAGGGATTATTCTTCAGATAATCCCGCGCCCAATTGCAACCGCGCTTTAGGAGTTCATCGAGATCAGAATTCCAAAAGGCAATTTGTTGGTTATCCCAAGAACCGCTAATGCCAACAATGCTGTTACCATCTGGACTAAAACTTACATCTCCACCTCTTAAGCGCTCAAAGGTAGCAATTTCTTCACCATCAATGCTCCAGAGTTTCACTGTTTTCCAACTTGCAGAGGCAATTAGCTCACCATCTGGGTGGAAACTAATACTAGTCACCGGATAGTCATGATCCAAAGTATGTCTGCTATCTTGCTCGTCAAGACTCCAAAGTTTTACAGTTTTGTCCTCACTAGCAGAGGCAATCAACTTACCGTTTGGGTGGAAACTTACGCGATTAACCCCATTACTATGCTCTTTAAGGGATTTAATCAATGTACCGTCACGCTTCCAAAGTTTGACAGTAAAGTCATCGCTAGCTGAAGCAATGACTTTACCATCTGGGCTGAAACTAACGTCATTGACTTTATCGCTATGCTTATCAATGGTTTTGATTAGAGTGCCTTCACGGTTCCAAAGTTTGAAAGTTTTATCATCACTAGCTGAAGCAATAGTTTTACCATCTGGGCTGAAACTCACGCGATTCACTTGATTGCTATGATCTGGGAGAACCTTTAGCTCCGTACCATCACGCTGCCAGAGCTTGACAGTATCATCATAACCGGAAATGACCAATGTCTCGCTCTCCGGGAGAAAATTCAAGTCAGTGACGACATCTCCACTTCCCTGGATAGTATCAATTAACTTGCCGTCAACGCTCCAGAGTTCCACTTTGTTGTCATCGGTGCGAATTGCTAGAATTTGACTGTTTGGACTGAAACTCATGGGTAAGGATATGAGTTTTCCCCTTGAGTTACGGAACCTTTCGCTCTCAATTTTGATAGTTTTGATGAAGGTGCCATCACTCCTCCAAAGTTCTACAGTGTTTTGGCTAGTTTCTAGCGCTAGGGTTTGGTTGTCTGGGCTAAGCAAGAATTGTCGATCACCATAAAAAGTTACATTACCTTGACCATATCGATAGGATAGGGATTTACCCTTAATCGGGATAGTTGAGATCTGTGTACCATCACGCCGCCAGAGTTTTAAATTTTTCCTGTCTTCCTTAGTAAGCATCATTCGGTAATCAGGGCTATATTTCCATACATCCTTCTCAAAGGTACTAAGCAGAGTGCCATCAAGCTCCCAAAACTGCATCTTGTCATTATTTTCTGTGACTATTGTCTTGCCGTCATCGCTGAAACCTTTAAGACTGCCGTTGACTTGGAAAGTTTTGAGTAAGGTGCCGTCAATATATCGGATTTCCAGTTTGTTTTCATCCTTACCCCCATGGAGAATTCCTAGAGTTTCGCTATCTGGACTGAAACTCACCTGCATTTCTTGATAGCCATATCCTTTGACAGTATCGATCAGTGTGCCATCTAGTCGCAAGAATTTCACTGTGTTGTCGCCACCATGAATGGCTAATGTCTCTCCGTTAGGGCTGAAATTGAGACCCTGAATTTCATCCCTATAACCTGCCAAAGTTTTGATTAATGTGCCATTTTGCTGCCATAGTTTCACAGTTTGGTCATCACTGGCTGTGGCAATTGTCTGTCCATCAGCACTGAAATATACCCTATATATCTTATCCCTATGTCCCTTGAGAGTTGTCAGTAATGTACCATCTCGCTGCCAGAGTTTAATAGTTTGGTCATTACTGGTTATGGCAACAGTTTGTCCATCGGCACTGAAATCTACCCGATAGATTTTTTCCTTATGACCCTTGAGAGTTGTCAGTAACCTGCCATCTTTCCCTAAGAGTTGCACAGTGTTATCCGCCTTCACTAGGGCAATGGCTTGACCATTCTCACTGTAACTTACACTAGCAATATTCTTCTGAGAGTCTAGCCCAGTAAGATCCTTGCTCCAAAGTTTTACTGTCCTATCCATACTAGCGGAAGCAAGCATTTGGCTATCTGGGCTAAAGCTAGCGTTGGCATGAACTCCTTTGAGTGTTTCAATCGTTTTGCCATCCAGACTCCATAGTTTTAGCTCGTCTTTAATAATACGTGGGTAGTCTGTACTAACAGAGGTAATCATCTTGCCATCCGGACTTATATTAATGCTAGCTAGATCTCTTAAGTTCTCAAAGCCGGAGGTTTCCAAGTTCCAGAGTTTCACAGTGTTGTCTTCACTACCAGAAGCAAGCAGTTTAACATCTGGGCTAAAACTGACACTATTGACTTTGTTTCTATGCCCATTGAAAGTTATATAAGTTGCTTTATACTTGTTGTCAGTCTGCAAGAGTCTCAAGTTTATTGCGTTGTCGTAACCGCTTTGAATAATAGTCTTACCCTTTATATTGAGATTTCCACCGCCATAATCAATAGTTGTGAGCAAAGAACCGTCACTGCGCCAAATATTAACACATTCAGGATAGTTAGTACTTAACGAGATAATAGTCAGACCAAACTCCTTGGGAAACATTTCGCCAGCAGGACTGAAACTAACGCTTGTAACAGAGTCGTAATGATTTAAAGTTTTGAGTTCTTTACCCTCCAGATTCCAGAGCCTGACAGTTTTGTCCTCACTACTAGAAGCGACCATTTGACTATCGGGGCTGAAGGCAACACCGGTGATTTTATCTTTATGCTCTTTAAAGGTGGTAATTTCTTTGCCGTCAAGGCTCCAAATTTTTACAGTTTCGTCCTCACTCACAGAAGCAATAATTTGACCATTAGGGCTAAAGGTAATACTGGTAATACTTTCTTTATGCCCTTTCCAGCTGACAAGACGATTGCCTTCTTTTCCTTCACGCTTCCAGAGTTTGACAATGTTGTCTGCACTAACAGATGCAATAATTTGACCATTGGGGCTAAAGGCAATACTAGTGATTGTATCTTCATGCTCTTCAAAACTGGCAATTTCTTTACCATCAAGGCTCCAGAGTTTGACAGTATTATCCGCACTACCAGAAGCAATCAACTTACCATCAGGGCTAAAACTGACACTAGTTACACTATCCTTATGTCCCTCAAAACTGTTGCGCTCTCGGATCGTATGAACTACCTCCTGTAGTGCTGTCTCCACTTGCTTTTTAGTCTCCGGTTTTACCCCAATTTCCCATCTTTTCAGTCGTTTCCCCGCCTTGATACTTTCTACCAGCGCCTGCAAATCTTTATTTGCTCCAAGAAACCTTTTTGATTCGGCACTCATAGAGCTAAGATGAGTATTATTCTGACTGATCAACACCCACGGCAAAACCATTGCTAGTCCCCCTGCGATCGCACCGAGACCCACTTTCCAAACTAATCCTCTACGGGCTTCTCGCAGTTCCCTTGTCAAAGCTTCATTTAATTTCTTTTCAGTAAACTTACGTTGCTCCCTCTCCCTCTCTACCTCTACAGTTAATCGTGCTAATTCTGGGTTTTGTGTACGAATAAAAGTTACCAGATAGTCATGAACTAGTTGATAACGATCAGCAGGAAATCCTGGTACTCTTAAGACTATTCCTGATTTCACTAAGACTTCTAAAAATAAATCCAGTTTCTCCGCTTGTACCTCTAGCTCCAATTCCAAATCTTCACGAGTCTTGAGGGGACGAGTATCATTTGCATCAGTTAGTAAGCACAATAGCAGACTAGCAATTTTCTCATTCCCCGCACCACAATCTTTAACAACATCTGCTAAAAATTGCTGCACCAGTTCATCTTTAGTGCCTCTTGTCTGAAATTGCTCCAGGGTAGTAATTTGCTCTGTTTGCAGCTGCGCTCCCACTATCTGCAACTCAATCGGGCGCACTTCTCCCACTTCTCCCGCCAACTCCCTGACTAATTCCTCTACCAAGTTAGGTTCTAAGTAAAATTGAGAGCGTTGTGTTAAATTCCAGATAATCGATTTAGCATCTGCCGGGGAAAAGTTA
>JAAHHL010000745.1 GCA_010672185.1 Caldora sp. SIO3E6
AAGCTCTTCCGATCTGACGAGAGTGAAGCGTAAAGAATCTTCACGCCTAGCCTGCGGCAACGCTGTGCGAACAGGCTGGAGAGTATGTCAAAAATCAGCTTTAACTCCTAACACCTTTTGCGGATGATGCTTGTTCAATCTGTGCCAATGTACGATTGTTTGATCAGCATGGACCAGGCGATTTGACATTAAACCACTGCGCTTGGGAACAGTTGATTTGAGTAAACGATAGTCATCCGGCTGAACAAAATTCAACTCAAACCAGGCAGCAATCTTGGCAATCAAACGACTGAGGAAAGGCCAACGGAAGTCAGCATAGTAGCGGAAGTTGATCCAAGTATTGTCTTGATCAATCGGAGTTAAAGTAACAAACAGTATGAGGTTACCCAACCCAAGGTCAAAAACTGATAGGTTGGGAAATAATATCTCATTCTGGAAGGTCATGGATAGTCCATTCCCCTGCTCACTTTTGAGGACACCTTGGGTTTTGATTTGATTGCCAACTACCTGAGTTTCGAGGGAATCAAGACGCTTTGTGTCTGCGAACCCCATCCATTTGGCAATACCATGGTGGGCAAAGGCAAAGTGATGAAGATCAATCAAAACACTTTCCGCAGCACGGGTGAAATGAATATCCCAAACTAATTCTGCATCTGTCCAACAACGGGGATGATCTTTGAGCTCATTAAACCAAGGAATTTCCGGAACTGCCATTTCCTCATTTCCCCACCACAGCCAGATTAATCCATGAGATTCTTCCACTTTGTAGGACTCAACCCGCATTGCTGGACTAATATGAGCTTCTTTACCTTCACAGGGCATTAATACACAGCGACCGTCTGAGGCAAATTGAAATCCGTGGTAGGGACATTCTAAACAACTTTTGCCATTCTCCGTCGCTATTTTACCCAAGGCTAAGTCCACACCGCGATGAGGACAGTGGCGACTTTGACAGACAATCTTACCATTCGTATCTCGCCAGAGTACCAAATCCATCCCCAGGCGACGAATGCCTAGGGGTTTAGATTGAACCCTGTGGGATGCGGCGATCGCGTACCAAGCAACGGGAAAGGTAGCCTCTAATGTGGGGAGATTATTGGTCTGGGGAGCTAGGGAAGATAAGACCATAGGACAAAAATCATAACTGTTGTTATATTTAACATAATAACAGTTGTTATAAAATAAACAAGTACTTCATTAAAATTTACAGATATGAGTGCTCTGGTGGATAAACAAACTGAATGGCGCTCGAAGGTGGCAACAGCGGCTTTAGGGTTAATCAGCCGTGAAGGACTGAAAGGAGCTAGCTTGCGAGCGATCGCCAGGGAACTAGATAGTACAACAGGGGTTTTAACCCACTATTTCCGTAATAAAGACGAATTATTGGTGTTTTTACTCGAAACAATCATGACTCGTCTTGCGGAAATTATGGCACAAGCAGCAGTAGGCACCCAAGGGTTAGAACGCCTGAAGGTAATGATGTTAGCCATACTACCCACCACACCAGAGCTAATAACTATTTGGCGGGTTTGGTTAGCCTTTGTGGGAGCAGCACTGGGTGATGATGGATTAATCGAGGAGCACAAGCGCCACTACGTTAACTTCAAAGCCTTTCTGCGAGAAGAACTTACCCTGTTGCAAGCAACAAGTGAGATCCGCTCTGGTTTAGATCTAGATTTTGAAGCCGCTGCCTGGATTGCCACCTTTGATGGCATTGGAGCGAATATGATTGCGGCTCCCCAATCTTACTCCCCTGAAGAGTTAGAGACTTTAGTCAGTCGATACTTGAAAAACTTGGAATCTTAGAGATTAACGCTAATGCGATCGCACAATGAAGTTAGGGTAAACACATCTCAATCAAACTGAAAAATTCTTCTTCTGTGGAACTGGCATCTTGCCAGTTTAATTAGGGTTTGCTGAAAAAGTAATAAGTAACACCTACCTATTTCTGAGCCAGAACTTGCTTAATCTGAGCCAATAATTGGCTCATCGACTGGGAATAACCTCGCAGAACTTTGGTAGCAATCCCTTGGAGAAGAGACTCTAGTTCTGAAGTAGCATAACCGGTTACTGATTCATTTCCCGGTTCAGCATCTAATCGATGATCTAGGACTAAAACTGGTGGTAATTTTTGCAGTTGAGCTAAGGAATTGAGTCTTTTTACTAGCACTGAAGAATCCCGAATTGCGGTTAAACGAATCAACAGTAAATCAAAATTTTGAGTTTGGAGTTGACGGTATACTTCTACCCAGGAATTGGCAAGTAACCCCCTAAATCCTGCTGTTTGCAAGTATTGCATTAGTGCTTGTCGCCAGGAGGATTGAGGAGTTAGGGAGGTGGGGATGGAGGATTGGTGACGCTTTGGCATTCCCTGTTTCCCTGCTTCCCCAATGTCCATCACTAACACATTGGGTTTGTGGCTCATTCCAGCTGCCACTTGAACTACTTGTAGTACAGCAGCAACTTTGGAGGAACAATCCACTGCTAAACAGGGATACACACAAAGATTTTTGACTTGATTGGCGGCTGCTGTGGTTCTGTGATTCAAGGTAACCAGGGGTAAAGAAGTCAAGCTTTCATATTGGGAGAGCTGTTGTAAGAAAGCCAGGGGCTCCGTAATTCCTTCACTATCCAGCAAGAGGACATCTGGATGCCAAACACGAGTTAAGATTTCTGCTTGCTCTAAGTCATCAGCCTCAAGTATCCGGTATTTGATTTGTGAGTGCTGAAGAGCCAGAAAATTAGTTAGCTCAGAACTCAGTGCGGGGGAGACAGAAGATGGGTGATGGGTTGCTACCGGAGTAAGATGGAGAATTGTCAGACTACTACTGGTAGGGGTTTCAGCCTTAGCTAAGGAAGCTAGGGTTTTGATTAATGCCTGCTCTTGTACTGGTAGGGTTAAAAAACCATCCGCTTTGTGGTGATAAGCTTGCCGTTTTTCTGCCTGGGTTGCCGTCACAAAGATAGGAATGTGATGGGTGTGTTGATCCGATTTGAGCAAAGTCAGAACATCCCAGCCGGAAAGTTGGGGTAGCAGAGGATTGAGAAAGATGGCACAAGGCTGCAAACGGCGGGCTTTTTCGATCGCTTCTGTACCAACTCTGGCAATAACCACATGATATCCTAAACCCTGAAGCTGTTCGTTCAAATCTGCTAGGTATCGGGGCACAGTTTCCACAATTAAGACTAAACTGGTTGTTGGTTGCTGGTGCTTAGGGCTATGTATCTGCGCAACTAGAGAGCCTTTCCCCTGAATTCCTCCTGGTTTAGCTTGGCTGCCAACACCCTTGGTGTTACTAATCCTTTGATTAGGTATCCTTGCTCCTGGCTCTTCTCCCAAAGATGCATCTTCTTCCCATTTTTCTTGAGGGGGACAGGGGGGTAGTAGTAGAGTAAATTGACTGCCTTCGTCAGGCTTGGAAATAAAAGAAATGTCCCCACCGTGCAGGTGAGCTAGACGTTGAGTTAAAACCAATCCTAAACCAGTGCCGTCAAAACGACGGGTAAGAGGTTCTTCCAACTGTTGGAATTTCTGAAAAATTAAATGCTGCTTCTCTTCTGGGATGCCAATGCCGGTATCCCAAACAGTGAAGGCAATCCAGCCTTCCCAGTGGTTGACGGTTAAACCGATCTCTCCATTAGAGTCGGTAAACTTAAGGGCATTTTCCAGCAGATGTACCAGCATTTGGCACAAGCGTAATTCATCAGCAACAATTACCTCTAAGTCTGATTCAATTTGGAGGTTGAATTGAGCAAACTGAGTAGCTCCTTCTTCCTGGGAGTTTTGATTTACTAGTCGCTGTTGAGCTTGAGCATAGGCGCGATCGCAAATCCCCTGAATCTTGACTGCATCTAGGGTTAGTTGTAGCTGACCGGTTTCGATACGAGTTAAATCCAGAATATCATTAACCACCGTCATGAGCTGACGCCCACTCTGATAAATTAGCCTCGCATAGCGAGCCTGACGCTCATTGAGTTTCCCCAGTGATTGATCCTTCAACAGCTTTGACAAGCCCAAAACGGCAGTCAGAGGTGTTTTCAGTTCATGGCTAATACAAGCTAAAAACTCATCTTTAAGGCGGTTGAGTTGTACTAAATCAGCATTTTTGGCTGCTAGTTCTTGGGTGACCTGCTGTTGCTCGGTGGTGTCTTGAGCCAGCACTAACCAAAGAGTAGAGCTTGGAGATGAGGACTTGGTATAGGAATGACGGGGTTGTCGGTTGGTTCCCAGATTGGGTGACGATTCTTCCCCTAGATTATATCCAGCTTTCTTAACCAAG
>JAAHHL010000746.1 GCA_010672185.1 Caldora sp. SIO3E6
TCCTGCCTCCTGCCTCCTGCCTCCTGCCTCCTGCCTCCTGCCTCCTGCCTCCTGCCTCCTGCCTTCTGCCTTCTGCCTTCTGCCTCCTGCCTCCTGCCTTCTTGTAATAGCTGAAGATATTTTGGTGGAACATGCTCGACTAACCAGACTCCATTATCTGAACAGTAGAAACTATAACCATCCTCTTGCATTCCTGCTGCATCTACTATCAAAACTACTGGGCGTCCATGCCGTGCTCCCACCTTGCGAGCTGTTATGATCTCACTGGATAAATGAACGTGATGCCGTAACATTTTGAGCAAACCTTGTTGGAGAATTCCCTCAACTGCTCGGTGTCCTGTACCGTGGTAGAGTACTTCTGGTGGCATCGCCGGTTCTAGTTGCAAATCAACCTCGACGCTATGTCCTTGGTTCGCACGAATTAAATTACCTGTAGCATCAAAAGAAAAGCGTTTCTTATCGTTAGTCGCAACTACTTCCTGCAAATCACTCCGATTGATAGCAAAAGAGTGCTTTTTACACGCTCTCAGAAGTTCATCCACATTAACCCAACCACCAGGAGCAAGTTGAATGCCAATTTGCTCCGGTTGATGTCGCAAGTGCTTGCTGAGATATTTACTGATTTTAATTAGACGAGAATTATTCATCGGTATTCGGTTTGTAGGGGTGGGTTCAATAATGCTCGGTTAAGAGAGTGTGGGGAGTGTGGGAAGTGTGGGAAGTGTGGGAGGTAGGAAAGCTGAGGGAGAGGGATTCGAGCTTATCCGAGCAGTATTGGGGGTGGATTCACCCAAAACCTAGAATGGTGCTTGTGTTCAAAGTCAACAGCGTTTTTATTTGGGGTACATCGCACTTGTAATATAGCATACTACAAAAGCTTTGTCTACAAATGAAGCGAGCACACTCATAACGCCCTGGCACAGCTCAAATAGTGGAGTCAGTAAGTAACCCAACACCGGAACATATTCTGTTGGGTTTCACTGCGTTCCACTTTCTTAGAAGCTTCTTGCTTTAGCTGGAGGTTAATTTTGAATTTTTAATTGATAACTTTGAATTGTTTTGACGCTGCCAAATTAAATGTCCAGTCTGTTTCTGATCGCTAATCTTCAAGGTAGGTGTACTCAATAATAACTGATTCTCTCGAAATTCAAAGAAGCGTTTTTGGTCTAAACCAACCCAGTTGGGAAATATACTCACTTCAATACGATGAATGACTTGGTTACCCTTAATTTCGTACTTACCACCATAGGACATGTAGGTTTCGGTAGCAGCTGCTCTTTCCTCAGTAGTACCTCCAAAAATTTTGTTAGAGGCAAATCTAGGGCGGTTTGCTGACATAATCATTACCGACATATATCCTTCTTCTGTATATATCAGATACCCGATCGCATCTTTACCGTATGGGTAGCTCACATAACCATTGGTATTTCTCATTTCCCAAGATACCAGTCGCCAAGTTCCAACAAATTGATTTGGTCTCATTGCCCAAGGATTAGGTGTTAGGTGTTAGGTGTTAGGTGTTAGGTGGTAGGTGGTAGGTGGTAGGTGGTAGGTGTTAGGTGGTAGGTGGTAGGTGGTAGGTATTAGGTGGTAGGTGTTAGGTGTTAGGTGGTAGGTGGTAGTTATTGTTCTTCAATTAGCAATTAGCAATTAACAATTAGCAATTAGCAATTAGCAATTAGCAATTAACAATTAGCAATTAGCAATTAACAATTAGCCATTAGCCATTAGCCATTAGCAATTCTCTTTTTCCCCAAAACCAGTGCCGTAATCATCGCACTCAATAGTCCTACTATTACACTCAGAGCAAAGGACAAACCAAAACTTACCCAATAGTTGCTTGGTGGAGTTGGTTGGTTAGCTGGTACTGGCAATATAGCTTGGGTCATTCCTTCTGCTTGCTCACTAATAGTGGCAGCTGTCAGAGATGCCGTACCAATCCCGACACTGGCAATGGCTACTGTTTTATTGAGGGTACGCTCGTTTTTAGTTTTCTCAATGCTGATGATACCCTCAATGGTTTTAATAAAGTTTTCCAAGGGTTTCACTCCCGCACTCATACCTTGATAGTCACTCTTAATTTGGGTAAGATATTTTTGATTAGCAAAATTACCAAACCTGATAAGAAAGTCTAGATTACTATTGGGGTCTCGATTCGCCATCTCCTGAATCCGGCGTTGGTAGTTATGAGTATTGATTTTAACAGTTGAATAATGTTCTCTGAGATATCCTAAATTAGTTTGATAATAATGATATATCGATAGAGCATCTGCTAAATCTTGTTGCAGTTGCTGGAGATTGAGGGGAGAATTGGTTAAACGCTGGGGTAAGGAATCAACGATTTTTTGGACGGCGCGGGAGGAATCTTTGAGCACATCTTTCAGTTGGCGGGTTTGTTCATATACCCAAAGAATTTTGTTGCGGTAGTGGAAGAGTCGGATTAAATCGCGATAGAGTTTGCGGAAAATTTTATCTAGTTCTTCATCAGTCTTATCGTGGGGAAACAGACAAATAAGCATCTGCTGGTTGCGATTCAATCCATCCGGGGTAATATCCGGTCTTTCTAAGGCAAATAGACTTGCTCCGTGCAAAGTTCCCTTACCTGTGCGATCGCGTTTCCATTCCGGTTGAGGAACGATTTCTAAGGCTTCATAGCAATCTTGGGCAATGGTTTCCGGGTCTTGATTAGGAGTAGCTAACTTACCCCAAACCAGCCAGTTTTCTCCGAGTTCCCCGGGTAAGTCTTGGGTGTGTTTGAGGATGATTTCTTTGATTTGTAGCAGTTGTTCGACTAGGGATAACTGCTCCCATTTGGAGTCATTGTCTTTGCCAGAGCAATCGATTTGTAGGGCATAAGTATCTCCTAGCTTCACTGGATAATAATACCCATCTAGAGGGTAGTCAAGTCTCTCAATTTTCTGTGTTCCCAGGAGTTGGATATAATTAGTCAGGTTTTCTTCTTGTAGTTGTAGTTCCGCTAATCTTTGCTTACTGATGTTTTTTCCATAGATCCGTTCCCAGAAGCGTCGGCGGTTTTGTTTAAGTTGTTCAGTACTTTGTCCCAGTCCGTCCTGTAAATCATACAGAAATAAGTCTATAGTAGGGTAGATTAGTGGATTCATGTAAATTGTTATTTGTTATTGGTTGTTTGTTGTTTGGATGCCTTAACTCGCCTTGGATTCAAATCTAAGGCTAATAGCTTAAGTCCATTAAAATAGACTTAATTTTTCTGATTAAGTAAATTATTTTTGTACGCTTGCTATGACTATCGAGAAACTAAAAATCACGATAAGATGTTTGAATCTCTTGATATGACTTGTTTCTTATTTTCTGTTTAGACACATAATTTTATCCTATTTCCTATTCCCAGCGTCGTTAGGGGCTTATTATTCAAACCTGTGCTCCCTTCTACTCCTGCTCCTCCCATCTCTTCCAATAGTTGAATAATTTGCGTGCAGCCTGCACAGAATCGGGAGCAGCCAAAACTTGCTTCATTTGTTCTACCGAACTCCGAGTATCTCGGATAACATTAGCAATTTCCTCATTATCCTCGTCTTCATGATTATCCGCAGGTAAAAATTTGAGTCCCTTAGTCTGTTCAGCAGTAGTGGAAGTTAACCAAAGACGGGAGTTTTTGTATAAGTTTTTGAGACTAGGAGTGCTGATTGCCAGGTTGTGCAAATCCATAACTTTGGTTTCCAGGGATTGGGTAATTTCTCCCAGCTTTGCCTGTACTTTATCAGGAAGAGGCGATCGCTGTTGGCACAGAGCAGCAAGAAAAGCTTTCAGGATTAGGGATTCTGAGTCTTTCATAGTTAATTAATTAGTGCAAAAAATATAATTTGTAGGGGCGGGTTTAGCCAATCAATTTGGGTAAGAAGCCATAACTTCTCTACAAAACCCTCCCTCTGATGCTGATAATGTCAACTTTTACCTCCCGGCAAAATCTACCCTACGTATTGGTGTTGATTGATGTTCCGCCACTTAAGGCAATTTTTGAGAATGATTGTACCTGCAAAGTGGTGTGTTACGCTACGCTAACACACCCTACGATAGGTCATTTTTTCAGATAAAATCACCTAAGCCATTCCAGAAATCGTAAAAGCAGCCCAATAGTAAGGATGAGAGAAAGGTGTCTCATTCTCGTCTATAGCAGTCCTATTTGAGAGCGGCAAATTATGGTACAAATGAATTTGAGTATAATTACTTAAGTTTGTCTATGAGTAACCATTGGTGACAAGTTAAGGCTGTATGGCAGTTGTCAAGGGGCTTTTA
>JAAHHL010000747.1 GCA_010672185.1 Caldora sp. SIO3E6
AGTCTCAGGACTCTTCTTTACTGTAACTGGAGATAATTCCTTGCGATCGCGTCCGATGTCTCGGGTTGTTAAACCTTTACATCAAATGGGAGCCGAAATATGGGGACGTCAGGGCAATTCCTTAGCACCTCTCGCAATTCAAGGCTCACAGCTGCAACCGATTCATTACCATTCTCCCATCGCTTCCGCCCAAGTTAAATCCTGTATTCTCCTGGCTGGTTTAATGGTAGCAGGAGAAACTACGGTGACGGAACCAGCTCTTTCCCGCGACCATAGCGAACGCATGTTGCAAGCTTTTGGAGCTAAACTCAGTATTGAACAGGAGACTAATAGTGTAACTGTTATCGGTCCTGCGCAGTTACAGGGGCAAACGGTAATTGTTCCCGGTGATATTAGTTCAGCCGCCTTTTGGTTAGTGGCTGGTGCCATTGTACCGGATTCCGAATTGCTGATTACCAATGTTGGCGTCAATCCCACCCGCACCGGTATTTTAGAAGCCTTGGAAATGATGGAAGCTGATATTCAGCTGGAAAATCAACGAGTGGTGGCTGGGGAACCGGTAGCAGACTTGCGAGTACGCCACGGACACCTCAAAGGCTGTGAAATAGCAGGTGATCTAATTCCCCGCTTGATTGATGAGATTCCGATTCTAGCAGTAGCAGCAGTGTTTGCAGAAGGAACTACCGTGATTCGGGATGCAGCGGAACTACGAGTTAAGGAAAGCGATCGCTTAGCGGTAATGGCATCCCAACTCAATAAACTGGGAGCCAAGATTACCGAATTGCCTGATGGTTTAGAAATTACTGGCGGTACACCTTTAACTGGTACAGAGGTGGAGAGTTATACCGATCATCGCATTGCCATGAGCCTTGCGATCGCAGCTCTCAATGCTACTAGTACTACTACCATCCACGGTGCAGAAGCTGCCACCATTTCCTACCCAGATTTTGTTAGTACACTGCAACAAGTATGTGGTTGAAGGGAATTAAAAATTAATTCCTTGTTTCCCTTGCGAAAGGCAAAGCATATTTGGTCTCAATTTCCTTAGACCTTAGCTGAGGCAGCTATGACAATTTAATTCTTGATACCCCACACCCGGTCACCCTACACCCAGTCTCCTGTTTAGCTTTGTTGTCACCCCGTCAGACCTAACACCTGCCTCCTGCCACCTAACACCGATTAGCTAAAATAGTCTAAAGTTGGCAAGTTGAATAGAGCCGCAACTCAATAACCACTTCCCCCTTATTCAGTGGTTTGGAACCTGTACTGTTAAGGAGAAACGGGTTTGGGAGAGCTTCCAATCTCTACCACTCACTGTTGCCTCTTGCCTCTTGCCTTGTAACTTAGTTCTATTTAACCAGATAGCGTTTTGGATTTGTCTAACCTGTGGCTACTCGTTGTTCCTCCAGTAGCAGGGGCAGTTATTGGCTATTTCACTAATGATTTAGCCATCACCATGCTGTTTCGCCCTTACAAACCTATTTACATTGGTAAACGTCGGTTACCTTTGACACCTGGTTTAATTCCCAGCAACCAGGAGCGCCTTGCTCAAAAAATTGCTGACACCATCATGGGTTCTCTACTAACACCGGCGGAATTACAACGTCTAGCAAAGCGTTTGCTGGCTCTAGAACGAGTTCAAGGGGCAATTTTGTGGCTTTTAACCCTTGCACTAGAGCAAGTTAGGCTAGACAAGGAGCAGAAAACTGCCAAGATTCTTGCCGCAATTCTCAGAGATTTTTTAGGGGAATCATTACCTCGCATACTGAAAGTATTAGCTCGTCGTGAGGATTTTTTAGAACCCCAACTCAACCAAATTTTTGATCAGATTTTATTAGAATTTGAAATCAACGAACAACAAGCCAGAACTCTTTCCAACTGGATACTACAGGTAGCTTTACCGCCGGATGTCTTGCGACAGGCACTAATTGATTTTTTGACTGAGCGTAATATTCAAGTAATTGATGAAGGCTTTCGAGAGAAAAGCACTGGCACTTATTGGGTGATCGCCAATTTATTTGGTTTAAGAAATTCCCTAACTCGCCTACGAGCCTATTGTTTGGATGAGAAAGAAGCAGCTAATGCTCGTTTAGAAGAGCTAATTATTTCCCTAGGAACTCGTGAGCGGCTGCGGGAGTGGTTGCAAAATCTGACTCTGCAAAATTTGCCTGTGCTGACAGTACGGCAGCTACGTAAAACAACGGCTGATGCGGTGCGCAGCTATATTCAAGAGCGAGGTAGTGACTTACTACTGGAATTTAGTCGCTCGGTTGATTGGGAAAAAGTAGCGGTATTAATTATTAACCGACTGCGGGAGTCAGAGACAATGAATACATCCCTCGAACTGATTAGCCAGGAATTGGCTTTGGTATTGGAGCGCTATCTAGAGGAAGATTTGGAAAAACTTGTGGCTCAGGTAATTCCCATTTTATCGATTGATCAGGTAATTGTAGAGCGGGTTAGAGCGACTTCACCAGAACAACTGGAAATCTCCATTAAAGGAATCGTCAAAAATGAGCTGCAAGCTATTGTTAATATAGGCGGTATTTTAGGTTTTGTTATTGGATTATTGCAGACCATTATGTTGTTGTTGAGGTAGAAAGGACAGGCAAGATATCCTATCCCACAAAAGCTTGATTTTTGGAGGCAGGGGAACATCAATTGACTGAAGTCTTGCCCGTCTCCAGATTGCTTATAGCAGTTCCTAGGTCATTAGTTAGCTGTTTAGCACTAGTTTTGGTGGATTTACTCAGATAATCTGCCACAGTTAGAGGAGAACCAATATTAACTGTCACATCAGAACCCCACTGGGGTTCTGAGTGGCTGTAACGGATGCTGATGGGCACAATTTTGAGCCCAATACCTGGTTCACTGGATTCAGTTTGTAGAGCAATACGAGCCATACCAGGCTTGAGGGGGTGAAGCGTACCATCTCGGAAGATATTACCTTCCGGAAACATAACTAAGGCTTCACCATGGCGCAACAGTTCGACACTATGACGGATACTGCTAATTCCTGGACGTTTGGTGTCAACAGGAAATCCTCCCATACGCTTGATAAACCAACCCTGCAAACCATTACATTCATCTGCTGAAACCATAAACCGCAAATCACGTCCAGTAATTGGTTTCCCGACAGCGTAAGGCATAACTAAGGCATCCCAGCGAGAGCGATGAGTCGGAGCTAAAATAACCGGACCAGTCTTTGGTATATTCTCATGTCCTGTCACTTGCAGCTGCTTGAAGTACAAAGGCAATACAATACGACGCCCTAAAGGATAGAGAATCGAAGCTAACCAATGGTTAACATGGGAGTGAACCGGAGCGACTTTTGCCTGAGTTAATTTCTTTAGAGCGTTAGTTAGGAAATTGGGTTTCTTTAGGGAAATTTTGGATATTTCTTTTTTGTCCTGATTAGAAACTGGTTGGGAGAGAATATTGGATTGGCTCTCTATGACTTGTGTTACTGGAGTTATGATTGCTGGGGCTTGTTCACGGAGGTTAAGTTGCATCATCACAAGATTAGTTTTTACAGCTTCTTAGTCTACACTCTTACCTTAGGTGTAATCTTCAACTCCTGTCTTAGAGGCAAGGGACACTTATGCCAGTGTCATTATTGAGGAATTGAGCATTGAAAATTTGAGAATGAGAAATGGGAAATGAGAAAAAAAGACTGAATATTTGGTCTCTTATTCTTTGTCCTTACCACGCCGTCGTTGGGTAAACCAGTCTTGCAGCTGGGTTCGACAAGCAGATTCCATAATCCCACCCAGGATAGATAGTCGGTGGTTAGAGTAAGCACTATCGGGAAGATTGGCAACAGTACGAATTGTGCCAGTTTTGGGATCGTCCACTCCATAAACCAGAAGAGCTAACCGTGCCAAAATAATAGCACCAGTACACATTAAGCAAGGTTCAAGGGTTACATATAGGGTGCAGTTGTTGAGATGCCAGTTTTGTAAAGCCTTACCCGCAGCACGTAGAGCAAGAATTTCTGCATGAGCTGTTGGATCTTGATCCCGTTCTCTACGATTAGCGGCTTCTGCAATTAATTTACCAGTATCATCAACAACTACGGCTCCCACGGGTACTTCTCCTGCTTCCCCAGCTTCTTGAGCAAGGTTTAGGGCATAGCTCATCCATTGCCTGTGCATCAGATAGACAGGAGCTTCAATCGGTGCTGGTTTGTTGTCAAACATCTTTGGAGGCAGGAGGCAGAAGGCAGGAGGCAGGAGGCAGGAGGCAGGAGGCAGGAGGCAGGAGGCAG
>JAAHHL010000748.1 GCA_010672185.1 Caldora sp. SIO3E6
AAAACCTTTATGGAAGGGAGTGGTACTCGACTTGTCTTAAATCAGGTGAATGCAACTCTTAACCAAGGAGAATTTATTGTTCTTCTAGGTCAAAGCGGTAGTGGGAAAAGTACTCTCTTGAACCTGTTGAGTGGTATCGAAAAACCGACCACTGGTAAGGTCTTAATTAATGGATTAGCAGTTAATGAGATGAGTGAACGGAATTGTACCTTGTTCCGACGCGATCGCATTGGCTTTGTCTTCCAATTTTTTAATCTGATTCCCACTCTAACGGTTTTAGAAAATGTTACCCTTCCCCAAGAGTTAGCCGGTAAAGAGATTCAGGCTTTAGAAGCTGTGGCTCGGAAACTCCTAAAGGAGGTTGGTTTAGCCGAACGTTGTCATACTTTTCCCGATCAGCTATCTGGAGGTCAACAACAGCGGGTCGCGATCGCTAGGGCATTGATTCATAATCCTATGCTGATACTAGCAGATGAACCTACTGGCAATTTGGATGAAGAAACGGGGAATAGTGTTTTAAAGCTTTTACTAGATCTAACCCGCAATGTCAACAAAACTTTAATTATGGCAACTCATAATCCAGAAATTGCCCAAATGGCGGATCGAGTATTACAAGTTCATGAAGGTAAACTGGGGTGAATGGGGAGATGGGGAGATGGGGAGCTGAGGGAGCTGAGGGAGCTGAGGAGCTGAGGAGATGGGGAGCTGAGGGAGCTGAGGGAGCTGAGGAGATGGGGAGATGGGGAGCTGAGGAGAAACTAAATATACCGATTCACAATTTCCAATTCCCAATTCCCGATTCCCACACAACAAATGACAAATGACAAATGACAAATGACAAATAACAAACAACCAACAACAAATGACAAATAACAAACAACAAACAACAATTTCCAATAGTCCTCTGTGGAGATTGGCTTGGCGCAGGATGCGCCGACGATCGCTACAGTATATTCTATTTATTCTGGGGATTGCTCTAGGTGTGGCGATGATGGTTTCTATTGACCTGGCTAATGGCTCTGCTCAAAGAGCTTTTGAGTTATCAACAGACGCGATCGCAGGCCATACCACCCATAGGATTGTTTCAGTCGCACCGAATGGGGTTGATGAATCGATCTACCGTCAGCTCAAAGAGGAAATTGGTTACCCAACGGTAGCACCGATCGTCGAAGGTTATGTCTCGGTTAAAGAATTAGGAGAACAACCTTTACGACTAGTCGGGGTCGATCTGTTTGCTGAGCCACCTTTTCGTAGTTATTTCAATGATAATAGCAACCAAGGATCAGCCGCATTAACCGCATTTCTTACTAAACCCCATACAGTAATCCTTTCCCAGAATTTGGCTCAGCAGTATGGGGTAAGAAACGGAGATTATTTAACCCTGGCTCAAGCAGGAAGACAAATATCTTCTCAGGTAGTAGGCATCATCCAACCAGCGAATAACCTAACCAGGGATGCTCTCAGTAGTTTACTGTTCACTGATATTGCCTCTGCCCAAGAAATTTTAGGTATGATTGGTCACTTGAGTCACATTGATGTGATTGCGAATTATCAAGCTGACTTGATACCAATTGAATCTATTTTGCCCACAGGAGTCAAGTTAGAATCAGCAGAAGCACAAAAAAATGCCCTTGTACAAATGACTGCTGCCTTTAAACTCAACCTCACAGCATTGAGTTTGTTGGCTTTGGTAGTAGGGATGTTCCTGATTTACAATACCGTTACCTTCAGTGTGGTACAAAGAAGACCCCTATTCGGAATTCTCCGCTGTTTGGGAGTTACTCCCAGGCAACTATTAACCCTAATTTTAGGTGAATCACTGATTCTGAGTTGTGTCGGGTCATTACTAGGTTTAGGCTTAGGAGTTTTGTTAGGTCATGCTGTGGTAGGATTGATTACCCAAAGCATTAATGACTTCTACTTTGTCGTTAATGTTCAGCAAGTATCCGTTGCACCTTTAACCCTAGTCAAAGGTGTAGTCATTGGTATCGCTGCGGCAATTGTTGCTTCTCTAATTCCTGCCTTAGAAGCGATGCAAACCTCCCCTCAAACTACCTTATTGCGTTCTACCTTAGAGAACAAAATTCAAAAAATTCTCCCCTGGCTAGTAGTTGCTGCCGGTATATTAATGCTTATAGCAATCAGTTTATTGGCAGCTAGGGGTGGTGGTTTAGTCAGTGCCTTTGCTGGACTTTTTGGTATTTTATTGGCATCGGCTCTACTAACCCTACCTCTAACTAACTGGTTAATGCAGGGATTAACTCCCTTGACTAGTAGATTATTCGGTGTACTAGGAAGGATCGCACCTCGGAGTATTTCTCGCTCCCTGAGTCGAACCTCCGTCGCGATCGCAGCACTGATGGTGGCAGTATCAGTAATTATCGGTGTCTCCATTATGATTGGTTCTTTTCGGGGAACCGTAGTGCAATGGTTAGAACAATCCCTGCAAGCAGATATTTTTGTTACTCCCCCTAACACTACTGCCAATCGTATCTTCGGTCGTTTGGAACCGGAAGCGATCACGCAAATAAAAAATTGGCCAGGAATTGAAGATATGGTCACCTACAATGAAACCGATATTGTGGTAGAAGATTATCAGCGCACCGCGAAACTGATTGCTGCCGGTGGCGATGTGTCCCATGGTCAACGTCCCTATGCTTGGATTAGGGATAATATCAACAATCCTTGGACTCAGTTAGATAGGGGAGAAGGGGTAATTATTTCTGAAGCTTTGATGCTCAAGGAAAATCTGGCGGAACCTCCAGAAACTATCACCTTAGAGACAACTTTAGGAACCCACAGTTTCCCCGTTTTAGCTGTATTTTACGATTACTCTTCTGACCAAGGGACTATTTTAATTGATGATGACCTATATATTAAGTTATGGCAAGATGACAGTATTGCTTCTTTGTCACTTTTCGTCCAACCTGGACAATCAGTAGAAGCAATGGTCTCAGACTTGAAAACCCATTTTCGGGGTAGACAAGACTTGTTGATTCAATCAAATCAAAGTTTACGAACTGGATCCCTAGAAATTTTTGACCGCACGTTTGCCATTACTAGTGCTTTGCAGCTGTTGGTAGTCATTGTCGCCTTTATTGGTATTCTCAGTGCTTTACTGAGTCTACAGCTAGAGCGGACGAGAGAACTAGGTATCTTAAGAGCTACGGGAATGACACCGGTTCAACTCTGGCAGTTAACCTTTTTGGAAACAGGTTTAATGGGTAGTGTGGCGGGAATTCTTGCCATGCCTTTGGGTTATGTTCTGGCCTGGATTCTGATCTATGTTATTAATGTGCGCTCCTTCGGTTGGACTTTACAAATGCAACTAGCACCTAGTTATTTCTGGCAATCTCTGATTGTGGCAGTAGTAGCAGCTTTACTAGCAGGAATTTATCCAGCTTGGAATTTAGGGAATATGGTAATTGCTACAGCGATTCGACAAGAATGAAGGTGGTAGGTGGTATGTGGTTTCTGGTTTCTGGCTTCTGGCTTCTTTTTGGACTGAAGTCCTACTACTGCTTATTACTCATTACTTATTCAGCACACTCTACTTACTTATGAAAAGATTATCTATCTTAGTTATTTTACTTGCTATCTCCATAGGCATTATTGTAACTGTGTTTCCTCAACCGCAAGTAACAGCGACAGGAAAGGCCAATGTAGAGTGGTTAGCATCAGAAACATCTGATACTGATCATGGCTTTAGGCGAGTGTATGGTCCAACTGAAATGGTATTTCCTCGGGATTTAGGTTCCCATGATGAATACCGAACTGAATGGTGGTATTATACAGGCAATATGGAAACTGCATCAGGTCGTCCTTTTGGTTTCCAATTCACCATTTTTCGACGAGCTTTAACACCACCAACAGTAACTGTTGCTAGGGAGCAATCATCGAACTGGCGCAGCAATCAAATTTACTTTGCTCACTTTACTATCAGCGATGTCGAACAACAATCCTTTTATCCAGCAGAACGCTTCAGCCGAGGAGCCGCTGGCTTAGCTGGAGCGCAGGGGAGTCCCTATCGAATCTGGTTAGAAGATTGGAGCGCCACGGAATTAGCACCGGGAAAAGTGCAACTAGTAGCGAAAACAGAAGATGTTGCTCTTAATCTTATGCTCCAAGAAACATTGCCCCCGATTCCCCAAGGCGATTGCGGTTATAGTGTTAAAGGGCCAGAGTTAGGTAATGCCTCTACCTATTATTCAATAGTTCAGCAACAAACCCAGGGTACAATAACTGTTGGTGAAGAAACCTTTGAAGT
>JAAHHL010000749.1 GCA_010672185.1 Caldora sp. SIO3E6
TACCTCATTCCTTACTGATTAGTCTCCTGACTTTCGGCGAGTGCCCCCAGACTTTTTGAGAAGGTTCTTTCCACCATTGTCAGCAGTAAAATTTTTTTGTTCAATGACGCGACCTTCAAAGTCTAAATGTGTAGTTCTTAAGCCAGTATCAAGAACTGCTACTGTAAGACCCTTCCCAGTTAGAGAAAAATCATTACGAGCTTGAGCGGCACGAATAAGGCTCCCTGCTTGAATTAAGCTAGCTCTAAATTGCGGTTTCTCAAATTGAACCGGCCTCTCAACAGGGCTAATTTCTTGTGGGTAGCTTGAAGTTTCTGAAGACATCTTAACTTCCTCTTAAGTGAAAGTAATGTTAGTGTCAGTTGTCATGCTAATGGCCTAATTCACTAATGCTATAAGTCTAACGACCTTAGTGGTGTAGAAAACTTTTCAGACCTGCTGAGAAATGGTAATTCCCCTCAATAGTTAACCCTAAAAGCACTTATTTACGTTAAAATTTATCTGATTCTCAAAAAGTTGCATCTCAATGACAATCTTTGATATCAGGGAGAGTAGGGCTTTGCTGCACTACTAAGCTAACAGTAGTTATGCTTAAGCCTAAAAGTCTAGACTGACACAAGTTAAGTACACGAAGGTGTTGGGTTTTAAAACCTACAACCCATCTACTAATCTAGGTGTCTGAAGGTTTACTTCTACAGACTATCCTATATATCTCTCAGATCATTCTAGCTATGCTTATCCCTTAGTCGCATCTTTTTTAAGAAATTGAAAGTAAGCTATCCCTTAGTCGCATCTTTCTTAACAAATGCAAGTCAGAGTAGGTATGGAATACAGGATTTTTGTTACAGAACTTAGACTTAATTGTAATGATTATTGATGACATTAGTCTCGAACAAATTATTAATAAAATTGAAGAATCTTGTAAATAAGTTCTCGTCAATTTCATTAAACTCACATCTTTCTATAGCACAAATGTACTAAAATGCTGAAGCAGGTAACAGATAAAAAGAAGCAAATATAGAAAATTTTAGTTATTTTTGGGCTTTAAAGATACTTTTACTTCTGTTTAGTCCCAAAATATGCTCTTTACTTCTTCTGACTTCTGACTTCTGACTCCTGACTCCTAATTTTCCACAGCTAAACATTTAAGGTGCAAGATCTGAGCGCCTAACGGCGCGGGGTGTAGGGTGTAGGGTGTAGGGTGTGGGGTGTGGGGTGTGGGGTCGAATCCTGCGCCGCAACGGATGAAACTAACACATTTTGCTTGAAAATCCCAAATCCTTGCTGGGCAAGGGTTTCCCAATGTGTTAGTTGAGAGTTTAGAAGGTGGATTTTGTATCAGACCTTCACCGCCTTGGAAGGTCTGTTCTTGATAAACTCGTGATTTCTTAAAGATTTGTAAACTACACCCCACATACCCCTATGCAGTTCTTAGGATGGTAGATATTATGCGTGCGCTGCCATGAGTTAAGTATCAAATTGGTGAAGCATTGACAAAACTTTGACCAAAATCTCATTAGCTACAATATGAACAATACTCTGTTTTTGCCTTGATTTCAATTGAGCCAGGTGTCCATTCGAGCTTACCAGTGATCTGTAACTTCACCTAGAGTGCTAATCAATGAGTGATCCAGAGTTAATTAAAATCTCCGGTTGCCAGAACCCAATACGCAGGGGAGACGTGATTTTTGTTCATGGACTTGGTGGCAGTGCGCGAGGTACTTGGCATCCCCAAAAGCAGAATAATGATAACAATTTCTGGCCTGCCTGGTTGGGAAAAGATTTGCCCAATTTGGGTATTTGGTGTCTGGGGTATGAAGTAGAACCCTCTATCTGGAAAGGTGATACCATGCCTCTGGTAGACCGAGCAACTAATATCTTAGCACTATTGGATACCTATGATATTGGTAACCGTCCGTTGATATTCATTACCTACAGCTTGGGGGGACTGTTGGTTAAGCAGATGCTCCGCCATGCTCAGGACTTGGGAATTCCCGAATGGCAGCCAATCGTCGAGCAAACCAAAGGTATAGTTTTCTTGTCTACCCCTCATTCTGGCTCAGAGATTGCTAGTTGGATCAACCATATCGGTAGGATTCTCGGTCCTAGTATCAGTGTGGAGGAGTTGGAAGCTCACCATCCTCAGTTACGGCAACTGAACCAGGTGTATCGCAATCACCAACGGCTGAGTCAAATTCCAATGCAGGTTTACTGTGAGAAGCAAAAAACAAACGGGATTCTGGTGGTGAATGAAACTAGTGCTGACCCTGGTATTTCTGGTGTCATTCCCATACCGACGGATCATAACCATATTTCCATTTGTAAGCCAGAGTCGAAAGATAGCCTGATCCCTCGTCGGGTTAAGCAGTTTGTTGAGAAGTGCCTGCAACTTTCTCAGCAACCTCCTCCGCTACTACTACAACCGAAAACTGAAGTTAAAATTACGCAGCAGGCAAAGGATGGAAAGCAGAATGTTCTTCCAAATAATTCTACCTTTCAGGAACAAAGCCTTGTTGATTACAGTCAACTGCGGAAATTTCTAGAAAAAAAACAGTGGCGGGAAGCTGATTTAGAAACCATGAGGGTGATGCTCTACATTGCTGACAGAGAAGAGAGTGGGTGGTTACAGAGGACAGATATTGAAGATTTACCTGACACAGCTATCCAAAATATAGACAAACTATGGCTACAATACAGCCAAGGTCATTTTGGCTGGAGTGTACAGGCAAGGATGTGGTTAGAATGTAGGGGTCAACCGGGTAAGTTTGACTTCACAATTTATAAAAATAAATTTTGCGATCGCACTGGCTGGTATATCAACAAAGACTGGCTCAAAAAACATGAAGATTTTCAGTTTTCTCTAGATGCGCCACGGGGACACCTACCTTCTTTGAGCTTTCCGGATCGTAAGAATCAAAAGATTAAGAGGACAACTTGGAAAGAAGCCTTTGAATATCTTCTACCTCGCCTGTTTAGCTGTTTAAAAATTCAGTAAATAAAATCAGGAAACCATGACCAAAAAGCAGATTTTGAGAAAATCAGCTATTTTAGCGATCGCAGCAGCTATAATTCCCCTAATTGTTGCCCCTAAATCTCCAACGCCAACTTTAAGCGATTTACTCCCTGGAATTACTGAAAGCGAGCAAGATGCTCGCACTAACAAACGGAACCAGCTCTCTAAGCTAACCCCTCAGCTACCAGCCATACCTCTAAAAACTGATGTTGCACCGATTATGGTTGCACAAATTTCAGTTGGTACCATAACAATTGTCTTGATAGGTGGTGTAATTCTCATTGCAGTAATCATTTGGAAAACGAAAATTTGCATCTGGATTGGTCATGAGGAAATGGGGATTGCCTACAAGAAATTTGCTCTTAATCCTTCTCTGCGCCTACCTCCTGGACGAATAATTGCCCTTAAGGGAGAAGCAGGTATTCAGGCTAAGGTTCTTGACACTGGACTCAACTGGGGATATCCCTTTTGGATGTACAGAGTGACTAAAGTACCAGTGATTACGATTGGTGTAGAAGAAATTGGCATAGTGGAAGCCAAAGATGGGAAAACTCTGGAAGCTGGACAGCCTTCTGGACAGTCGTCTTCTGGACAATCTTTTGGCAGAGTCGTTGACTGCAAAGACTTCCAAGATATCGAAGCATTTTTCGCCCATCAGGGTCAGAAGGGTAAGCAGCAAGCAATTTTGACTACTGGTACTTATCGTACTAATACAGCGATGTTTAGCATTCGCAAAGCAGCAGTAACCAAAATTGGACCACAGGAAATAGGACTAGTGGAAGCGAAAGATGGTAGTCCCCTAAAATCAGGTAGAAACTTCGGGAGGAGAGTTAATTGCCAATATTTTCAGAATCCACAAGCCTTTTTCGAGCAAGGGGGTAACACCGGTAAACAAATCGAAATTCTACCACCGGGGACTTACCAGATTAATACTGACTTATTTGAAGTGCGCAAAGTACCAATCACTCACATTGGTACAGAACAAATTGGATTAGTAGAAGCTTATGATGGAGCTTCCCTCACACCGGGACAAAGCTTTGGTAAAATTGTTGATTGCGATAATTTTCAGGATGGGGCTGAGTTTCTGAGAAAAGGCGGTCAGCGTGGCAAGCAACAGGCTATTCTACCCCCAGGAGATTATCGCATTAACACCCAATTATTTACTATTCGTCAAGTTCCCATTACTAAAATTGCTCCTGATGAACTAGGACTAGTAGAAGCTACAGAAGGCAATCCCCTAAAACAGGGGCAAA
>JAAHHL010000075.1 GCA_010672185.1 Caldora sp. SIO3E6
TTATTCGCTATGGGATAGAGAGGTGCGTAGTTCACCCCAGGAGAATTAATCTCTCAAAGTGAAAGTGAAAGGAATTTCTGAAATGAAATTCAGTCTGTCTATATTTGACTATACTTTTACCAACTATTCGATTCTGAGTCAATATCCTCCTCAGCAGCTTTGTGCTCAGTCATTGCAGGCTGAGAATTGTCTTGTAGCTGTGTTTTCACTTCCGATACTTTTTCTTTAAACGTATCAGTTACTACTTTAGTCCGATCTTTAACCTGTTCCGCAACATTCTGTTGTAAGTTCCGTACTGTCTCCACATGTTTCAACGTTTTCTCATAGTCTTCCTTAAGCAACTCTGCGACTTGACCAAATTTTTGATTTAGCCCCTCAGTATAGCACTCACTATTTTGGATCAGGGCTTCGAGAGCAATAATACGCTTACGACCCATACTGGAAATTGCTGTAGGTGGCAGTAGGTATAATCCATCCACCATCCCGCGCCAACCATTAGAGGAGAATAAATAATTGATTACATCCCCTGTTTTGGGGTTCAGTAGGTAATCTGTTAGCTTACCCACTTTGTTACCTGCATCTGTCCAAACTTCGTGACCGATTAGTACATCCCAAGACTCTTGCTTGTCTGTTAGGGTGTCCTCTGGGCTAACATCGATCATAATACTGTCGATACCAATAGTCTCAATTTGCGCCCAAGTAAAGAATCTTTTTTTGCTGCCAAGGAATCCAGACTTACAGGTTAAACCTACCACACGGTGAGCCGGAGGGTCTAATAGCAGATTTACCACACGGCCTACTTCTTCTGCTGTATGGCGATCTAATACCAGCCGATTGAGTAATTCAGTCTGCTTTAGGACTTCTGGTTGCTTAGACATCAAAGACCTCTGTTGTGGAATATCTTGTTGGCAAATTTTACTACTTTCCCCTGTTTTACCTAGATTTTAACTTAAAATCAATGGCAAGTGTTAGATTTAGGTATTAGGTGTTAGGTGTTAGGTATATTTTTCTATGAGACTGTTTTTGATTTTAGCTTCAATTATCGCCCTATTAGCTATTATATTTGCCCTCCAAAATTCTGTGACAATAGAGATAGTTTTTGGGATTTGGCGATTGGAAGAGTCATTGGCATTGATCCTATTATTAGTCCTTACTGTTGGCTTTATTATTGGCTTATTAGTATCAATTCCAGCTATAACTAAGAAAGAATGGAAAATATTAAGTCAGAAAAAGAGAATTGTAGAATTAGAAAATAAGTTGAGCGAACATATTGAGAGAATATCTAGTCAAAGAAAAAGGATAGATTATTTAGAAGACAGTATCAAATCAGAGCTAGATGTATCAGCAGTAAACGAATCAGAGCATTCTTGGCCAGAATAATTAGAAAATTCCAGCGAAGATATTCAGGGTATCACTAATGCAGGGACAGTGAACATCTTCTATCCTACATTCTTGCACCCTCAACTGTCACATGGATACCAAAAGAACTTGCCATCGCCAAACTGAGCAGGATGCTGAGTAAAAATACTTAAAAAAGAAACCCTGAAACCTTTGTTGTTAATTCTTGCAACAGTTGAGTAATGCTATAATTCGGTTTGCGTTTTAATTCGCTTTCTTTTGGGTGCTTGGATAAGTATGGGTTGGAGAAAGATTATCACCTGGGTAACTCTTATCCTGTTAGGTATAGCGACGAGCATAGGTATTGCTGTCTTCAAGGCTCAATACCAAGACAAGATAACTATAGCGATCGCTGTTCCCTTAACCAATACGGGAGAAGCAACTCAAGTAGCTGGAAAATCAATGCTCCAGGGTGTGGAACTATACATCAAAAAAGTAAACCAAGCTGGCGGTATTCAAGGTAAACGTCTGAATTTACAAGTCTATGATGACCAAGCCAAGCCGGAAGTTGCTGAGAAAATAGCTGGAGAGGTTGTTCGCTCAAAAGCAGTCGCCCTTATCGGTCATTATTCTAGCAGCACCTCCCAAGCAGCGGGAAAAATTTATCAAACCGCTGGCATTCCAGCCATCAGTAGTTCCGCGACGGCTGATGCAGTAACCGCAGGAAATGATTGGTACTTTCGCACGATTTTTACCGATAGCTTTCAGGGGAAATTTATCGCTTATTACCTCAAGCAGGTTCTGGGTTACTCCAGAATTTTCCTGATCCACGGCTACGATGCCTATGGTTTAGGTTTAGGTCAAACCATTGCCGCAGAATTCCAACAGTTGGGAGGCGACATACTAGCCAAGTGGCAATTAGAACCAAATCAAACCAAAGCCACAGACGAGATTATTCTTAAGGATTTACAGAGACTCAAAGATATCGGTCAGCCGACCAAAGCAGAGGATTTACAGAAACTCCAAGATCTCAGTCAACCCCCAGAAGCCGTTGTCTTTGCTGCTAATCGCGATCAAGTGACAAACTTGATGGTTGAAATGAAAAGACGCAATCTGGATTTTCCTCTATTTGGTGGCGATGATTTAGGGGATGTCGCTATCGGTAAAAGCTTTGCTAAGCTTCCTGAAGAACAGGAAAGTCGCGGCTTCTTTTCCAATGGTCTTTACGCCACAGTCCCCCTGATTTATGACGCTGCTGATGATCAAACTCAAAAATTTAGGGCAACTTTTGAACAAACTTACGGAACCCCCCCTGGTTGGTCTGCTGCTGGTTACTATGACGCTATCGGTGCTATTGTCGAAGCAATTAATCGGACTCTATTGACAAAGAAAGACTTACCGAAAACTGCTTTTACCGGGAAAGATCTCAAAACGGACCGTTACTTAGTTAAAGAGGGTTTAGCTGGTATCAATAGCCCAGAAACGGCGATCCAAACAGGAACCAGAACCTTTTACTTTAATCAAGACCGCAATGCGGTTGTCCCTATTGCTGTAGGACTGTTTGACAAAGGTAGTCTGGTCTCAGCTTTTACCCAGTTGCAAACAATTCCCAATATTAAAATAGTTCCCAATCTAGCAGAACAAATCAAGGCTGGTAATATTTTGCCGTTTGACAATCGATACCTACAAAAAACCGATGTCGTTTACACCGGTATTGATATCAATCGGATTAGCTACCTAGATGAAAAGACCTCCAGCTATTTGGTAGATTGTTATCTGTGGTTTAGATATAAGACCAACGCCGAGGTGGATAATATTGAATTCCTTAACTATGGCATAAGTAGGCTGGATTCTGGGGAAAAATTAGAACTTCCCGAACCCATCAAAGAAGGGGAAGAGGCTGGTATAAAAAATAAGGTATACCGGATTAAGGCGGATTTCCATGAAGAGTTTGATTTCCACGAATACCCCTTCGACACTCAGCTGTTGTCAGTGAGATTTCGCCACGCCAATCTTACCAGGGACAAGTTGATTTACGCTATAGACTTTGTGGGGATGCGGAATCAGTCCTCCACCACCAAGGAATTACCGAAAGAATGGAAAGAGGAGGTGTTCAAGGAAATCAGCGCTTGGAACCCTGACCAAGTTTTCTTCTACCAAGATACCCTGGTCAATAAATCTACTTTAGGCGATCGCCGAGTTATTGATACCAACTCCGAGTTAAAATATTCTCAGTTCAATACCACCATCCATATCAAACGGGACTTACTCGGTTTCAGCATCAAAAGTTTGCTACCCCTTTGGTTTTTCGTGGTGGTGGCATACCTGTTATTGTATCTTCCCTTCAAGGATCTCTCTGCTGAGGTATTGAGCGGTCTCCTTCTGGCCATTGTATTCTACCATCTGAGCTTGCTAGATGCTCTACCAGACGGGGTAGGTTACGTCGTTGCCCTTGACTATGGCTTTTACCTAATTTACTTCCTACTCGGTATAGAGTTCGTGATAGTTATCATGGGGCAGCAAGAGTTTTTCCAAAAGGATAACATCAAACTCAGTCAATTAATCATGTTTGGCAGAGTCTCTTTTCCCGCAATTATTGTGATTTTCTTTGCTGTGTTTTCTTGGGTGTATTTGTAGGTGGGGCTTGGGAGAATAAGTAATAAGTAACAAGTAACAAGTAATAAGTAAGAAAGAATGAGGAATTGATCCGTTGTTGTGAGCACTTGCATCCAAAAAGGGGTTTAGAACCGAAAAACCTAACACTCCACTATCGCTTAAATATCACCGTATGGTCTCCAACAACTGGATTACGAGCAATCAAAGTACCTTCTAAGTCATTAATTTCCAATTTGCGAAAATCCAACGACCTAGCTTGAGTTAAAATTCGATCTGCTAATTTGTCCTGTTGCGGTTCTTCTAGTTCATACCAGCTATCACTAACTTTAACAATAAGACGACTTTCAAGAAAATTAGCTTGGATTGCCTTAATTAGTCGCTCTCCATATTCCTCCGTAATTTCCGCAACTTGATTTTGGATGGCTGAAATCAAGCTTTGCTCTGGGGTTAGCACTGCCGGAGGGGGTGGTTCTACTGCCACTGCTTGTGGTTGCTCTGGTGCTGTCAATTCTGGGGGAGCCGCAATAGTAGTGCGAGGAGGAGCTTTTTCCGTTTTTTTCTCCTGTGCTGGATTTTGGGGTAGTAATGCCACAGTTGTTAATAACACAGCTACAATAATCGTTGCGATCGCGGCAGTCAATCCCCAATCCGATAGCTTTTCATTCCAAGATGCTGGGAATAGGGAACGAACTTTTGCCAACAGTCCACCCCAAAAAGTCTGAAGAGAGTTAAAACTCGGAAGTAGGCGGTCCGTTAGTTTAGTTTTCTGTGGTGGAGATACCCAATCATCGACAGCTTCTTCCGTGGTTTCTGGGGTAACTGTCGGGATATCAGAAGTAGAGGAAACCATTGCCGGTTCTCTGGTATCACTGATATCTGGTTCTACTGTAGCTGTAGACGATTCAGCAACAGGAGCAGGTTTAGTAACTGGTGCTGCCTCCAGTTTTTCCACTATTGCTTCTAACAGCTTAATCGTGCCTCGCAGTAATGCGATCGCCTGCGCTGTTATCAATGGCTTCTTTGGCTTCTGTTGGTTTTCTGACATCTAAATTTTCCTCCCAGGCAGCACCAATCTGCTTTTATCCTACATTCCTTACCCAAAGTGCCACACTAAGGATTCTAAGCAGCAGGGAATTAAGAGCTAAGCTAATGGGCATTTAGATTGTATATTCTATACCAAATCCGGGTTTCTAAAGTTTAGACTAGACTGCGATCGCTAATCCAGGAATGTGATCACTAGTCCAAGCAACAACGTGCCCAGTTTGAATAGATATCTCCAGAAACTCCGATTTTTGCAAGGTAGCATCGGGGTTCTAGCGTATTTGTATTGGAAAATTCCAGACAAGCTCTTTTGTCTTCATGTCGTAGTATCCTAATCCTATTGTTTCTGCTGTCATGTTTGAAATTACGTCTGCAATATTATTCAGTGAAAAACTTACTGACTCATCAAAAACAAAATCTACTAATTCATTAACATTGTCGTTTTCAACAAAATCTATACCCAACACGGATACAAGAGCGCTGGCTACTCTTGCGATTGCTCTATTTTTTTCATGTTGTGTTTTCTTTATAGGGAATAATTGAAGTAACATTGGGTCATTAGGATCACTGCTTTTAAGGATATGGATGTACCCTGTGACTGGATCGTATAAAGCCTCTCCAGGAGGAATGGAAACTGTTCCACCGTTTGGGTGGAGAAAATTAACTGTGGTCGTATTGTGATAGAGCTGTATTTGATTCATAGATTAATCTTTAAGTTCTGAATTCCAATCAAATGTTTCGTTAGCACTAGTGTAACAAAATAATTGCAATATCTCTCTGTGGCTTGACACAAATGATTGGGTGATATGAATCACTCAATCTCCTTTTCCTATAACGGTACTTAAACAACATTCGGATAACGGATAAAACATTAAGTACTCGCTGAAAATTGAGCCGTTTGTGAGGTTTAACACCAAATCCGTTTCTAAGAGTACGTGAAAAATAATTCAAAGTCCCCCAGAATTGGGGGATTTAGGGGGCTAAGTAACACGTTTACTCTCAACCTCTACCGACAACTGATATTTGCCGAGGCTGATAGTCTGAACCCAACTTATTGGCACAAAATCCCAAATATTGACTTTGCCTTGGCTCGATTACTCGTCCCCAATCTAGGGGAGTAACTACATAATAGGAGCCTTGGGAGCGAAAATTACCGTTCCAACTGTTATTGATAGCAGCCTGATTCATCTGGAATTTCACTTGCCAATCCCGAACCTTGGTGTTGCCTTGATTAGTAACCTGTAAATCTACGCAAAATCCACTATGCCAATCGGATTGCAGGTTAGATAAAACTTTGAGCCGAGATTGAGCAGTTTTAGCAAAACTTACACTTGGTTGGATGTTGGTAGTTGTGCCAATCACAGCGGCAGATATTTGCTGAGGTTGATAGTTTGAACCTAACTTGTTGGCACAAAATCCTAACTCTCGACTGTCTCCCGGCTCAATTACCCTTCCCCAATCTGGGGGAGTAACTTGATATTGGGAACCTTGGGATTGGAAATTACCGTTCCAACTGTTGTTGATACCAGCTTGATTCATTTGGAAGCTTAGTTGCCAGTCATTAACTTTAGTGTCACCCTCATTACTAACCTGTAGACTTAGACAAAATCCCTGATCCCAATCCGATTGCAGATGGGATGCTACCTTTAGCTGAGCCTGACTTGTTTTAGGGATACTAGGATTGGGTTGCTTATTAGGGTTGGGTGTGATGGCAACTGGGGGACTAGGTTGCTCATTAGGAGTTGGCTTAACTTCTACTGGGGGACTAGGTTGCTTATTGGGGGTTGGTGTAACTGCTACGGGAGGACTAGATGGAAGTTGAGCTGTTTGGTCAATAGTAGAAGACTTAGCATAATTTTGGTCAAAACGAGTAGCAACCACTACTTCATCAAGCAATTCTTGCTTAGGTTCCTCCACCGTTAACCAGTCATCTTGCAGTATGCCTCCGGTATCGGTACTATTGGGATTCCAACTCCAGTAAGCGAAACCCAAATCGTTTCGATATATATAATCCACAAATCGCTGCTGCCAAATTCCTTCCGGGGAATCCTTGCCTGTCTGACGTCCACCAAACTCTCCAATCCAGACGGGAGCAATTCCTTCTGTAACCAGATAATGCCAACCAAATTCCCAGCGACGGTAGAGATTGTCAGGAAAATTAGCTTCAGAAAACCAAGGCTGATCGAAGACTCCAGGACCGTACTCGTGGATCGAATAAACCAGTTGCTTGGGCTCAGACAAACGTACTGGGTACTTCCTGGCTCCTTCCAAATTACCACCCATCCAGTGGGTTTTTAAGTGCTGACCGGGAACATTATTCTCCACTCCCTCAACCACAATTAACCAATTGGGGTTAATATCGAGAATCGCATTACCAGCTCTCTCCGCTGCCAGTCTCCAGTCAGTTTCTTGGTCATCGGTACCCCAGCTAGCTTGACCATGAGGTTCATTTTTCAGGTCTGCACCAATAACATTAGCTTGATTATGGTAACGTTGGGCTAACATTTTCCAGGTATCGAGCCAGTCTTCTTCCGTAAATCCATCTCCATACCACAATTCAGGAATGCGCTCGTCATTGAGCCGGTGAGAGTCCAGTAAAATCAATAGTTCCTGGCGTTCAGCCTCTTTGATAATCTCGTCCATGACTTCCAAGGGCGATTTATCATAAAGTTCTTGGTTAGAGCCGATGCTAAAGTCAATTCCACTCACCTCTGGGGAGCTCAAAGATTCTACTGCATAGGGTAGTCGAATCATGTTGTACCCCAAGCTTTTGATCTGCGAGAGCATCTCTTTGTAATCTCGTTTCCACAAACCATGGGGAGCATGTTTGTCTGTCTCAATGCCAAACCAGTTCACTCCTCTGAGTAACACCGGCTTCTTAGCTGCATCGATAATGGCTGAACCTCGGGTGGACAAAGGCAATTGAATTGTTACTTGGGAGTTGATAGCACTCACTCGACTGTGAACAGGTAATCCTAATCCCATTACTGAGGTTAATACTAAAGCTAGAACAAACCAAATAAATTTCGTGTAGGGTTTCAAGTTCTTCCGTAGTTTCCTCTGAGAGAATTTTGCTCTACCAAGCTTCTTCTTAGTGGTTTTAACGCGGGGTTGAGGCATCTTTCTATCCACAGATAGGGGTAATAGTCCCAAGAGTTGGAGTACCTTCAACAGCAGAGTTGAAGTGACACGGGTGACGTAATCAAGCAGGTGCCGGAAAAAGCTAAACATATCTGTAAAACACGCGCAAGAGTGAGAATTGGGGTTGAATTGAACTTGAACTAGGCTTGGCTCAACCCATGATTGGTTAAATTGGCGCTCCTTGGCTACTCGTCACCCTGGCAATTTGACAAAATATAGCTCAATGATTTGACAAGCCTAACATTTCCATTTATAGCAAAAGTTATAACTATTATGAGTACTGAGGTGGTTAGTTCATCAAAACTTTTTAATACTCAATTTTTCTCTGAGCAGTTATTAATAAAATTGAGTAATCTCAACAATGTCAAGGTGTTAATTGTTAGATGTGATACAAATCCTGGTATTATAGATCACTTACCACTAGATAATTCATACGAAATGTAGATTTACTCATAAAGACTTATTAATTTTGCTAAGATAGTAAGAACCAAAAATAGTTGGTGATAAGTAGGTTAGGAGCAAATAAGCAACATGTAAATTTTTAGGGGGTTAATTTAGCTAAGGTGTTTGCTATATAAGCACTTCATTCCTGCCAAATCAACTGTTGCCTAAGTGTATTCACGGATACTCATCTACATGAAGCTCCAACAAATCCTCTCAGACCAGGGAATATGGCATTGAAGCTCTTACGTCGATTTCACAAAAATAAACCAGAGAAACCTCTGGGGGGACGCTATAAAATCATTAAACAATTAGGAGTAGGAGGGTTCGGTCAAACCTTTCTGGCAGAGGATGGCCATTTGCCGGGAAGCCCTAAATGTGTAGTTAAACAGCTTAAGCCCAAGTCAAGCGAGGCGGAGAACATGCAAACCGCAAGACGCCTCTTCGACACGGAAGCAAAAGTTCTTTATCAACTAGGGAGCCACGATCAAATTCCCCGCCTACTCGGACATTTTGAGGACAATCAAGATTTTTATCTCGCCCAGGAATTTATTGAAGGGGAAGCTCTAACTAAAGAATTAGTTCTAGGTCAGCCTTGGTCTGAGTTTAGGGTACTTAACCTGTTGATAGAAATTTTACAGGTGCTGGTTTTTGTCCATCAACAGCAAGTCATCCACCGGGATATCAAACCCGCCAACTTGATGCGCCGCAACAGTGACGGCAAAATAGTGCTGATTGACTTTGGTGCAGTCAAAGAAGTTAGAAGCCAGCCAGCTAAGGCAGAAAAGGGGCAAACAGAATTGACAATTGCCATTGGGACTAAAGGCTATATGCCCAACGAACAATTGGCAGGAAATCCCCAATTTAGCAGCGATGTCTATGCTGTCGGCATCATCGGTATTCAGGCTTTAACTGGGGTACACCCCAAGAACATTAGCATAGACCCCCGAACCAGCGAAATCCAATGGCGTGATGCCCTAGCAAGTTGCCAAAGTGGCGATACTCCCAGGCAAGTGAGTCCAGAACTAGGGACAATTCTCGATCGCATGGTACTCTATGATTTCCGTCAGCGTTACCCAACAGCAGCAGAAACTCTCCAAGCTCTACAAAATATAGGAGCACCAGAACTAGATGTACCAACTCCCAGTCCTTTGCCGCCCGTTGAGCCAAAAATACCAACTACGAAAAAACTGCCCAAATCAGTCTTAAGACTTACTTCTCCAGCTTCAACTAGGAAAAAGTTACGGAAGCAAGGAAGGAATCAAGCTCAAAGGTTGTCTTTCAATCTTTGGTCAATTTTTTCTGTCATCGCATCTGTAGCAGTAACTTTTATCGTTACTAAAACTTTTCTACCTACTGAGAATATCATTCGAGAAATTCACTATTCCTTCAACACAGACCCAGAACCTGACAATAATCCTACTGAGGAGTCAGCGGTATCTTCCTCTCGAGTGTCTTCATTACCTTCTTCCAGCAATCCAGTTACTACCCAATTAGCACCCCAAGTAGTAAACTTTCTTAACAAAGCCGATAAACTGCGAAAAGCGGGAGACTACCAAAATGCTCTCGAAATCTACAACCAAATATTAGAAGACAACTCCCAGGTGGCTGAAGCTTACTGGGGAAGATGCTACAGCTTAAACAAATTGGAGCAACACCGAAAGGCTATTTCTGCCTGTGAACAAGCAATTGAGATTAACCCCGAATACCCAGAAGCACTATCTAGTATAGGTTACGCCCTTAGTCAATTAGAGAAGCGCCAAGAAGCAATAAAAAGTTTCCAACAAGCTCTGGAACTCCAGCCAAATTTAGCAGAAGCAACCAATAATCTGGGAGTAGAACTACTCGAACAAAGTCGCCCTCTGGAGGCTCTGGCTCAATTTGAGCAAGCAATTCTGCTCAAGGAAGATTACCTAGAAGCTTGGGCGAACCAAGGTGCAGCTCTCTGGAGACTGGAGCGCTATGAAGAAGCGATCGCTTCTTTTGATAAAGCTCTCGAAATTCAACCTGATTACCAACATGCAAAGAAGCTACGTCAGCAGGCACTCGAACAACTATTACAGGAAGGCAGGAAGCAGAATCGACCCCTAACCCCTCTAAGGAGAGGAGGCTCCGAGGAGTGAGGGAACAAAAGGGTGGGGAGTGTGGGGAGTGTGGGAGGTGTGGGGAGATAGAGATATAGCAACCGCCAAGGCGATTAGGACAAGGGGATGGCAGCCCCGGCGATTAGGACAAGGGGATGGCAGCCCCTTGTTAACTTGCCCTTACCTGAGAATGTCTTAACCGCCCTGGCGACTGCTATACAAGGGAAAACTTATAATTTTTTGGATAATGTTTTTACTAGGAAAATTATCTGTAGTCAGAAAACTTCATTGAAAATTCACATAAAAACTGAACAGATATATTGAGTACTGCGTCAATGAAGATGTACGATAGAAATAGATGGTTTTCCACTGATGTATCTAGGAAATTTAAAGGTTACATTAACCTCAAACATTAGGAGGCATTGATTGAGATGGTCTACCCAGATTAAATTGCAGATTGTCTGATGCATTAATAGGTAATTTTTTCTTTCAGGGAAGTTTTTTGCTCAACGTGAACTATCTGACACAAGAGCAATAATCAGGAGGTCACCACCAATGTTTTCTTATAAGCGTTTTAGCTTTTTCCTAGGACTTAATTTAATTGCATCGACAGTGGTTGCAGTTAACCAAGTTCAGGCACAAAGTCTTCTTGCTGAGAATCTTCTTGATAGTCCGAAAACATCTCAATCTGCCTCTGAAGATGGAAGTAGTGTCCAATCTGATGTAGATACTACTTCTTCATCTAATCTTGATGATGGAAGTAGAGTTAACCATCAAGGTTTGAAAGATCAACTAGGAGAGAGGGATAACTTCAGCACCTTTATTTCATCTACAATAGATATAATCAGCAATCTGGGAGATTCTACTGAATTATCAGTATCCCTAATTACTGAGGTGGAAAAGGAGCGCAATCCTGAAACACCAAAACCCCAAGTTAATGAACTACAGGAACAGAACAATTCTGAAACCTCAACCTCGACTCTTGTTGAAGAAACCGAAGGTAGCATCCCGGAAAAGTCAGCTTCTTTCCCTTCTGAACTAATCAACCACGGCTTAACTGGAGACTCTACACCCTTAGTTACGGAACCCAAAACAGAAAAAATTCCTGAAGCCTCACCGTCTCTACTAGTTTGGCTAGGGTTAGCAGGTGTCGGTTTACTACATGCTAGTGTAAGAAGGCAGAAGGCAGGAGGCAGGAGGCAGGAGGGAAGAAAGGTTGTACAGTAAGTTTTTGAACCTTTTTTCTCTCGTGTTATTTTCGTCGTGCAGCAACTAGCTCAGTTTTAAAGAATTAACTGGTACTTCATCCCAGGAACTAACAGTTCTTAAACGGGCCACCCAGCCGGATGATTTTTGTACATTGGTCAAATTTTGCTCAAAAGATTTATGACAATCCTTAGCCATATTCTCGTCACAACAGGCAATACAAGCATAGAGAAGACCAGAGGGGTCAATTTGTTCGTTTACCCAAATCATGATGCTTTTCCTCTCAAAATGAGGCGTGATAATTTTTATACTACCAAATCCAGACACTAAAACTGAATGGCGCGAAGATAAGCCGAAACTTTCGGTGAAGAGGGGTGTGGGGAGAGGGGGAAGAGAGGGGAGTGTGGGGAGAATCATAGATTATGTGGAGAGAGTGACACTCCCATTGTGTGTCTCAAGTACGAGAGGATTCTTTCTCCCCACACCTCCCACACTCCCCACACCCCCCACACTCCTCATCAGTTCAAGATTTGAGCCTTAACAAGCGTGCCATTCGGATGAAAACCCACCCCACACCCAGCTATGAAATTCCCGGAACATCTTCGTATAAGGCTGCTACCGCACAACTGAAATTGACGCTAGCCAACTCAATTTCTTGCCCTTCCCTATAAGAGTAGAGTTCCCAGCGTCCTTGGGAGTTGCGCCGATAACATTCAACACTGATGCGGTCTTGGCGAACTAAAACATATTCTTGTAAACTGTCTAAGGTTCGATAATCGGCGAATTTTTCACCTCGGTCAAATGCTTCCGTACTTGGAGATAGAACTTCGACCACTAAAACAGGGAACTGAATAAAATCTTCTAGGGAATGGGTGTCTCTTTCATCACAAGACACGGCTATATCTGGATAGTAAAATAAATTGCCCGTTTCGATGCGGACTTTGGTATCTGAAGCAAAAGGAAAGCATCCTGTTCCTCGCAAATGATTCCTCAGTAATGTAGCAAAATTAATCGCAATCATCACATGGGGATTTTTCGCACCAGCCATTGCGTAAATTCTCCCATCGCGATATTCGTGTTTAATCGGACTGACCTTTTCTCCTGCTAAATAATCTTCTGGGGAAACATAGAGAAAATCTTGGTTAGCAATCATGGATTCTTCTGGTTAAATTTAGGGAGCGCCTAACGGCGCGGGGTGTAGGGTGTAGGGTGTGAGGTGTGGGGTCGAATCCTGCGCCGCAACGGATGAAAGTAACACATTTGTACCTTATCCTAATGAAAAACATTATACATGAAGTTTAATATCATCGCAGTGGGCAAAATAAAAAAAAATTGGATTAATGCCGGTCTTCAAGAATACTTAAAAAGACTACCCCAACTAAATATCATTGAAATTAAAGATGCGGGAAAAGAGAAGGAGTTGAGCAAAATACTCTCTTTGGTTAAAAAACAAGACAAACTCATTGCTCTCTCAGAAACTGGAGAATCCTTAACATCCTTAGAATTTGCCAGCTTTATTAAACGAGAATTCTTACAACCTCTAGTTTTTGTGATTGGAGGACCCGAAGGTTTGAGTACACAAATCAACAACCATGCCTATAAAGTATTAAGCTTATCTAAAATGACCTTACCTCACGAAATGGCTAGATTATTTTTGGTGGAGCAACTTTATCGTGCTCATACGATTATTCAAAATAAGAATTATCACAAGTAATAGCAAAAGGTGTTAGGTGTTAGGTGTTAGGTGGTAGGTTTTAGGTGATGCCTTAGTGCTTTTGTACTGTTTTAAGCCTGAATCCCCTCTAGGCAAGGCTTCTGTTAATTACTTTTGCAGGGAACTTCCGTTCCAAAATAATTTTGTAAACAATTGTTACAAAAAGCCATACTTCGCAGAAAAAGGGATGACTTTGGCTGAGTAATATATAGATATCAAAATGGGTGTGCTAACAACTATCAGGGTTTTGTTGTTGAAATATCCATAAACTGGAAAAACAACCTTCATTTGAAAAAATCAGCCAAATATTCCGGAATTCTAGCTCTTAGAGAAGCTATTGAGATACTCTGTTCAAAAAAATACTTTCTTTCCTATTTTTGAGTGCAAGTTTTGAGCGGAGAAGGAAATGTTCGACTATCAACAAGCTTCTACTACTCAATATGAAGCTGTTTTCCAGTTTTGCTGAGGAATTTACCAAGGAAAAAAATTAAATTGAGATGACACCAAAAGTAAAGAACTATGTTCCGCCTTTGGCAGTCCTTTCCTTGATGGCGACAGTCGGAGTGCAACCACTCCAGGCTCAATCCATTACTACTGCTGCTGATGGCACCCAAACCTTCGTTACTCCCAATGGCAATCGCTACGATATTACTGGAGGAACTCTCTCTGACAATGGAGCCAATTTGTTCCATAGTTTCGAGCAATTTGGTCTCAATCCCACAGAAATTGCTAACTTCCTCACCAATAATCCCCAGATTCAGAATATTCTGGGTCGAGTGGTGGGTGGTGACGCCTCAGTAATTCATGGTTTAATTCAAGTTACTGGAAGTAACTCTAACCTCTACTTAATGAACCCAGCAGGGATCATTTTTGGAGAAGGTGCAAGTCTCAATGTGCCAGGTAGTTTTACCGCCACTACTGCTAATGGTATTGGTTTTGAGCATGGTTGGTTCAATGCCGTTGGTAACAATGACTATCAAGCTTTAGTTGGTAATCCCCATAGCTTTGCTTTCACC
>JAAHHL010000750.1 GCA_010672185.1 Caldora sp. SIO3E6
TACCTATCACAGTACCTTTATGCGGGGCAGTACCGTGGTGGGTACCTATGGCTATATGGCTCCAGAACAGTTTCGAGGACAAGCGGTTCCCACAACAGATTTATATGGTTTAGGAGCAACGTTACTATTTCTGCTAACCCACCGCTCTCCTGCGGAGTTACCCACTGATAGGCTCAAGCTTGATTTCCGCTCTCGTGTTCAGATTAGCGAGAAGTTTGCTGACTGGTTAGAAAAAATGCTGGAACCTGATGCGGAAGAGCGCTTCTCCTCGGCAAAGGAAGCCCTAAAGGCGCTGCGTACTAAGCGGGTAATTAAAGCCAAATCCAATTTATCTATACCGTGGAAAGGTTTAGTCGGAGTGGGAATTGTGGTAATTGCTACTATTACTATCCTCAAATCCTACAAGTATGCTTTCTTTGATGCCCTCGGACTTACAGTCTACGTACACGCGCAAATTGAAAGTGGAAACATTGAGCTGAAGAATTATTTATTGAAAGGTGGTAATCCTAACCTCAGAGATGCAACTGGTTTGACTCTACTACACCAAGCAGTCAGTGAAACAGAGAAAGATACTGTCGCACTCCTGATTGCCCAGGGGGCTGATGTCAATGCCAAGGATAATGAAGGTAAGACTCCATTACACTTGGTGGAAAATCAAGATGTAGCCCAGCTGCTGATTGTCCAGGGCGCAGATGTCAATGCCAAGGATAATGAAGGTAAGACTCCATTACACTTGGTGGAAAATCAAGATGTAGCCCAGCTGCTGATTGCCAAGGGCGCAGATGTCAATGCCAAGGATAATCAAGGTAGGACTCCATTGCACTTGGTGGAAAATCAAGATGTAGCCCAGCTGCTGATTGCTCAGGGCGCAGATGTCAATGCCAAGGATAACCGCCGAGGCAGCACCCCTTTACATCAGGCGCTGTTTCTTAGAATGAGGGAGGTCTATGCCCAGAATAACCAAAGCAACATCCCTCCACGTCAAGCGCTAGTTGGTAGAATTCCAGACGTAGCGGAACTGCTGATTGTCAAGGGGGCTGATCCCAACGCCAAGGATAACCATGGTACAACTCCATTGCAGTTGGCAATGCTCTGCGACAGTAGAGTAGCACAACTGCTGATTGATCAGGGAGCTGATCTCAAGATCAATGATCATGGAGGCGGCACTCTATTGCATTGGGTTCAAAATAAAGATACAGCTGAGCTGCTGATTAAGAAAGGAGCTGATGTTAACGCCAAGGATAAGCATGGTATAACTCCATTGCATTTGCCCAAAAATAAAGATGTAGCTGAGCTGCTGATTGCTAAGGGAGCTGATGTCAATGCCAAGGATAATAGAGGTGAAACTCCATTGCACTTGGTTCAAAATAAAGATGTAGCCGAGCTGCTAATTGCTAAGGGAGCTGATCTCAACGCCAAGGATGATAGAGGTGAAACTCCATTGCACTTGAGCATTAGGCACAGGAGAAACCCGCCGCCACATCACATGCCTTGGCCAATTGATCCCATGGTCTGGGATAATACATCGTTTAAAATAGCCAAGCTACTTATTACTAAGGGAGCTGATGTCAACGCCAAGAATAATAGAGGTGAAACTCCATTGCACTTGGTTCAAAATAAAGATATAGCCGAGCTGCTGATTGCGAAAGGAGCTGATGTCAATGCAAAGGATAACCAAGGCGGCGGTCCTCTGAGCTATGGGGGAGAACCGGGTCTTTTTGAATTACTCGAAAGGCATCGTGGGACAAGGTAAACATTTATGCGTAACCTGACATGAAGAAAATTCAACCTCTAGAACACCGATTCAGTATTCCTATTTACGATAAAATCCACATCTGTTGGGCGAAGCATTCGGACTGAAAAACTAGGGTTTGAGAGATAAATTATCCCCCGAATGCTTTGCCCCTACATCTAATTTTGGTTAGTGAATTGGTGTTCTAGCATCTTGTGTCAATACCATTGTCCAAATAACGCACTAAACAGGAGAACCGATATGGAATTGCTCCATCAGCGGGGGGAAATTATTGCCCAACGGTATCTTATCCTAGATATCTTGGGACAGGGGGGAGTGGGAACAACCTATAAAGCCAAAGATTTACAAAACGAGCAACAAGTAGCCCTCAAAGCCCTGTCACTCCGCAGAATGACTGACTGGAAGATGATCGAATTGTTTGAACGAGAAGCCAAGATTCTCGCTCAACTCAATCATCCAGCTATCCCTCGTTATCTAGACTATTTCCAGATAGATACAGCTCAAGACCGTTCTTTCTACATTGTTCAACAACTTGCTCCAGGAAAATCTCTTGCTGTGCTAGTCGAGAATGACTGGCATCCTTCTCAAAGAGAGGTTGGCTCTATAGCCACCCAAGTATTGAACATCTTGGTCTATTTGCAAGAGCTTACTCCCCCAATCCTTCATCGGGATATCAAGCCGCAAAACCTTATTCTCTCACCAGATGGACAGGTATTCTTGGTGGATTTCGGGGCAGTGCAAGACACTTATCACCATACAGTCACCGGAGGCAGTACCGTAGTCGGAACCTACGGCTATATGGCTCCAGAACAGTTCCGGGGACAAGCAGTATTATCAACCGATTTGTATGGTTTGGGAGCCACCCTGCTTTTCCTTTTGAGCCGAAAATCTCCCGCTGATTTACCCCAACGTCAGCTCAAGATCGATTTTCGCTCCCATATCCGCGTTGGAAAAAAATTGGCTGATTGCTTGGAAAAGATGCTCGAACCAGTGATTGAAGATCGATTCCCAACAGCCTTGGCTGCCTTAGCTGTTTTGCAGGGTGAACAGACACTCACAAGTTACGCAACACCACAAAGCCGCCAACCAAAGCAGAGCAACATTACCTTAACTCAGACTGAGGAACGGTTGGTCGTAGAGATCCCACCAGTATGGTTGCGTACTAAGCTCAGCCAATATTTTACAATCCCATTCCTAGCTGCAAACGGATTCTTATTTTTCGTAGGATGGGTCATCATAGAATCCGGCTACTATACAGAAATTCAGGCAGTTGGTTTCCCTAAGCTGCTGTGGATTTTTGGACTGCTCGTGACCTTAGGGCTAATCGAGCTATGGATGTTTTATCTCTTAATATCCAATGCAGCATCTCGGATCAGGTTAGAGTTTGATCCGACAAGTTACAGGTTCCAGTCGTGGCTCTTTTATCTGTTGCCCTATAAAAATATCCAAGGACGGACTATGGACATTCAACTGAGCGGTATTACTCTGACGCTGAACATGAACTTTTTTACAGCCTTTGTAATTCGCTCAAGGTTGCGTAAGTATTATTTTGGTCGATTTTTGACGCGATCGGAAAAAAAGTGGCTGGTGGGAGAGATCAAAGCTTTTTTGGATAAACTACGTTAGCAAAGCAATGAATGGAGCTAGTCATAGGGGACTAGGAAAACCCATAAATTAGGTAGTTACTCACATGTTATCGAGAAAAAGGAGTTGCACAGCTGTTATGGGGAGGCCAGAAAATCTGGCGGAAGTCATTTAAAGTTAATATCTTCGGTCACCTAAATTAGTAATTTATATAGACAAATACATAGGGTTTAGGCATTGACATAAAAATCAAAATGTGTATATAGGTTTTTTATACTTGTGAAGTACATTCATTTACGCCATATATGGGAGTTGACACTCATGCACGACCTTTTAACTTGTCACCATTGCCTAATGGGTTTTCACCAAGATCTCAGCCCCCCACGGACGCGACGCGATCGCAATGGATGAAAGAAACAAGCCAAATCCTCTTCCCTCCTGCCTCCTGCCTCCTGCCTCCTGCCTTGTTTCTTGAAAGTTTTAACCAAGAGTTTTTTTCGATATTTTGCGACTTTGGCTGAGCCAAGCAGTAGTAGTCTAGCTAAACTGGATTTAGTAACAAGCGCTACTCATTAATCAAGTTACAATATCCTACCAGGGAGGCTTTATGGAACTGCAACACGAGCAGGGGGAAATTATTGCCCAACGGTATCGTATTATCAACACCTTAGGGCAAGGTGGGAGCGGAACAACTTACCAAGCCGAAGACTTACAAACCCATCAACAGGTAGCACTCAAAGCTTTATCACTTCACCGGATGACAGACTGGAAGATGATGGAGCTATTTGAGCGGGAAGCGCGGGTTCTCGCTCAACTGAATTATCCCAGTATTCCCCAGTACCTGGACTATTTCCAGGTTGATACACCCCAAAACCGCTCTTTTTATATTTCCCAGCAACTAGCCCAAGGGCAATCTTTAGCTGTACTA
>JAAHHL010000751.1 GCA_010672185.1 Caldora sp. SIO3E6
AAGGAGCAGTAGTAGGACTTCAGTCCAGAAAGAAGCCTGAAACATCCTTCGAACAAAACCCGCCCAAACGATAGCCAAGGAAATTGAGAATTGGGGATTGGTTGCATTACCTGGGGAAGGTGTTGGGCGGGTTTTGATTGGAATATTGCTAGTCACATGACTTAAATTACCCCTAAACCCGCCCCTACAATATGTACAATTTAATTCACATTAGATGTAATTGGGAAATTGGTAATAAAATCACGTCAACCTCCCATTACTCATTATTAATTATTCATTTGCAGGCTATCGGCTATTTCCCTTAAATTCTCAATCCGTCTCCTAATGTTCTTTAGCTCCCGTTGGTTTAGCTCCTGTTGTTTGATTTCTTCCTCCTCTCGGGTGATAAGTTCTTCAAGCAACGAACTGACCTCTCCCTGCCTGGATTCCTCAGCTAACTTGATAGCTTCATTTAGGGCATCGTACCATAAACCTTCATCAGCATAAAAGTCGGATGCACTGGAGCGATTGAGCAACATATTTTCCCAATCCGAAGGCTTCTCCACCACCTGAATATCTTCTTCCGCAATTAAAATACTCGATTCTTTATCAGGATTACAGATAATGGATACTTGCCACAGATAAGTCTGACCTACCTTAAGTTCGGGTCCGTTTTCTGGTAGAGTGAAGGCCATAATTCCTGGGGAACTCTCCATTGAAATTACCTCACCTATTGGTTGGGGTGTACCGTCAGAGTCATATTTATGGAGCCTCAATTGCATCGGTTTCCTGGTAGAGTTAGGAACAAACCAAGCAAGTGTCGGGCGAGTCGAAACCGTTTGTCCCACATGACTCAAGGGAACTAGCGCTGTTAGAGGTATCCTTTCAACCCCTTCAACCCCTTCAACTTCGCACCCATCTCTGGAGCCTCCTTGTCCGGTATAATCACTTGGCTCTGTCTGATCAGAAGGAGGTACATAATCAGCTAGAGCAGCCGGAGTTATCAGTAAAGATAAGCCTAAAACACTGCTAGTTATTAGTTTAGTTTTGATGTATTTATAGCGTTTCTCATACTTGTGAGGTGCGTTAGTTATTGGTTTTTGGGAATGGGGCATGGGGAATAGGGAATGGGAAATGTGCCTCACGGATGCGAGAACTGCTGTATTAAGAAACGAGAAAATTTGAATCATCATTATAATCAACTAACAAGTAACAAGCGTCTGACGATGCAGGGAATAGGGAATAGGGAATGGGGAATGGGGAATGGGGAATAGGATAAAATTCCGCGTCGAAAAAGAAGGTAAGAAACAAGTCAGCTTCCCTTGGCTCCTCCGAGCCTCCTGCCTCGGAGTTCCCCTCCAAGGAGGGGCTAGGGGTGGGTTCAACTAGTTCTTAAACAAAGATTTCAAGCCATGTTTGATTCTACCCAAACTCCAGTGGGAATCTACCAGAGGCCAAGTTAATTCGCACAGAGTTCCTCGGGGAGAAAGAGCCTCTCGCTTAAACTTGCCTCCTAGTTGTTTCTCAAGACTTCTAGCTTGCTTTGTTCCTCGATTTTCCCTCGATGGACTAATACCAGAACCGTTATCTTTAATACTCAGAGTATACCAGCTTCCCTTGTAGTTACCAATAGCACTTAAGCGAGTAACTCCTTGGGCATGTTTCCCGACATTGCATAAAGACTCTTCTAGAAACTGACAAAGTTCTCGCTTGTGCCCAACAGTTAAATATCGTTCTGGAATCGGCTCAAATTTAATAGCCTTCACCTTGAGAGTCTCAAAGTAAGGAAAATTCCGCTCTAGCGTTTCTCTACAGACTTCATAAAACAGCTCATCAATGGGAAGCTGCAATTGTAGTTTAAGGTTACTTCTCAGAAGGATAGTTTCTTCTTGAGTCAGAGCTTCTTTTTTGAGGTATTCTGCAATTTTCCAGGTTTCATCCTTGATATCTTCAAGTTTAGAGAGCAATTCATCTTGTGACAAATCCTGGTTTTGACTGTGCATCCTAATATAAGCTAGGGTTTGCATGGGTCCATTATGAATAAGATTAAATGCTTGCTCGATAGTCTGTTGGCGTACATCGATCCTAGCTCTCAAAGCTCGGTCATATTGATAAAAGCCAAATCCTATACTATTGAGGAGCAAAATTAATAAAACCGGTGCTACTGGAATCCACCAACCCCAAACTATAAAGATATAACCAACTCCCATTAATCCCAAACTAACAATCCCAACAGCAAGCAGATTGTTCAATGGAGATTGGGTAAGCCTAGCCAGACTAATAACCAGAACACCCCAAGCTAAAATCCAGAGATATTCCCATAGATCTGACCAAGTTCTGAAAAGCAGCCGCTTATCAAGAACTGCACTAACAATTTGACTAGTAGAATGAGCATGAAATTGTACCCCATAAATCTGTCCCGGGGGATTGAGCTCAACAATAGCAGAAGTATTGACTAAGTCTTTGACACTAGGAGCAATCATGCCAATAATAACAATGCGATCGCGAACCCAATGAGGATTAAAATTCCCGGTTTTGACATCGTTAAGGGATAGGGTGCGAAACGATGCTTGACCACTCCGATAATTGAGCAACACCTGAACTCCACCGGCATCAGTTCCCACATATCCACCAGAATTAGGAAAAAAACGATGTAACTCCGTTGCACCAAACCTCATCGCATGAAGGTCTCGAAGGCCATTTTCCAGGGAAATATCTTCAGCTTTTAAATAAGTTTCTGCCAGACGGAGAGATAAAGAGAACTGGTATCCTTGGTCAGTAGGCGTTCCTAGAAGAGAGCGGCGGACATTGCCGTCCTGATCAATCAGAGTATCAGAAAAACCCACTTGTTCCGAGGGTAAATTTGGAGGTGGAGCAATTTGATTAGGTAATATTTTTTCAATCCCAATAATATTTGGCCACTCTTCAAAGATAGCAACAAGTTCCTTATGGCCTGGATTAACCGGAATATCTCGAACAAGATCAAGACCGATTACTCTAGGTTGGTAGGATTGCAAGCTCTGGAGTAATCTAGCAATTTCTTGATCCGGTATGGGATAGCTTCCGACATTCCGAATATCCTCTTCTTTAATTGCAACAATGACAATCCGTTCATCAAGAGGTTCGGAAGGACGCGATCGCAAAAAAGTATCGAAGGTTATCCACTCTAGAATTTGAAGTGCTCCAGTTATACGGAGAAGCATTACCAGTCCAATCACAACAATCCCCGGCAATGCTCCTCCACGCCAAATGCCAATTTCCTTACTTATTTTGCGCCAAAGACTTCGCGACAACAGCTTTTTCCTTCCTTATTGCTTAATTAATCGATAAACCCTTGTTCTCTGGCTCGCATTTCGGTTTGAATACGGAGATTCTTCCCATCTTCAGAATAAACACCCAAAACATCTCGAATTTTCGTCCAGTAGTGAAGCACGGTTCGGTTAGATATCTGCATACGCGCAGCAATTGCTTTATCTTGCAATTCTTCCTGAAATGCTAGGGTGAGTACCTCCAGCCACTCTGGTTTGATTTCTCCTTTAAGCATCTTGAGGTCTTTGGTATGGGTAAATCCTTTTAATGCCCAGTCAACTCGGTTTAACATCTCCTGAGAAGAAAGACCTTTATCCACCACAGTAAAACCCCCTTGGTGCTCGTCAATCTTATCCTTAATCCGCACCAGGGCTCTGACGTAACTACTTAACACCACAAGATTAAGGTTGGGGTAGTGCTTCATGATTTTCTGCAAGAATTTAACCCCTGTCTCAATTTTAGCTATCTTTCCAAAAGCTTCTGGAAGGGAAAGATCTATAATGGTAAGGTCAGGCTGAAATTTTGCCACTTGCTCCAGAGCGTTCTGGATAGTTTGAGCTGTTAGGATTTCCGCTTCTGGATACTTCTGTCTTAGGGCACCGATTGTTCCACCCAGTATCAATTCGTGGTCATCAATTACAAAAAGCTTCAGCTTCTCTAACTTTGGTAAATCTTGGCTTATCATCATTTTTCTCTTGGCTTCTTCTGTAGACCCCACACCTTAAACTCTAAACCCCACACCCCAGTAAATCATTCCCCTTGCCTACCAAGTTGATTGCTGATTGAAGACAAGAACAGGGTACGATTCGGTCAGTAGGATTGCTGAAAACTACAGGCTCCGAGGCAGGAGGCAGGGGGTGAGCGAAAAAAAGGGTGGGGAGCGGAGGAGCGGAGGGGCGGAGGAGCAGAGGGGGTGAGCGAAAAAAAGGGGGGGGAGCGGAGGGGCGGAGGGGCGGAGGGGGGGAGCGAAAAAA
>JAAHHL010000752.1 GCA_010672185.1 Caldora sp. SIO3E6
TGTCGTCAATTTCCTGCGCCTGCTCGATATCGTCTCGACTCAGCATTGTCAGTATTGATTCTGCCAATTCAACAGGCTTATCAGTTGAGTCAAACCTAGGCTCAACCGTTAACATATACTGCTTTCCTGGAATTAAAGATTCTACGTCATCAGGATAGTTAATTGTGATTACACCATTTTGAGGAGGTTCAGTCACTTTCCTTTCCCAGTCTAATCCTAAACCCATGATATCTTTTACTCGCACTGTGTAACTAGTAGCACCAGGCACCGCATACCAAGATATTGGTGGCTGATTATTGAGGAGAGCTGTATTGTTGGGAGTGATAATATTAGGAGTATTGCAGTTGTAGTCAGGACTGCGAGGGTCGAGTGTGGAAGAACAGCCTTCTGGCGAGTTGGGGTCGCAATCATCTGTTGCTTTAGCGATGCCTTCGGCGGTTCGCGTAGCGACTATCGCCTTCATGACTGGAGAGTTAAGAGCAGCTGCTGTCATTTCCTTTTGCTCACCAATATTCCAGTATACAGTAGCCCCAATCGGGATTAAAACCCAGGAAATTACCATTTGCTTCATTAATCTTCTCCTACACCCTTTAAGCGTTGACGTGCCATAGTTTGCCAAGTCAGCACCTCCACTCGATTTTTCGAGTTATGGTGGAGACAATTTTCCCATTCAACTAAGGCTTCTTCCTTTTTACCAAGAGATTCTAGTACCTGTGCTAGCAAGCAGTAAGCATCAGTACGCTGTTCATTTAATTCAATTGCCCTGCGTAAGTGAACCTCGGCTTCGTTATCCCTTGTTTCCATCCACAGCCCCCAGCCAAGATTTTTATGTAACGCTGACTGTACTCTGGGATTGTCTGTTTGCTGCAAACCTTGGAAACTTAGTGCGATCGCTTGAGCTGTGTCTCCCTGTAAAATTCGCACACGAGCCCAATCACTAATCGCATTAGCGGCAACAGGACTTTCAGATTGGGCAGCTAACTGGTATTCAACTTCCGCACGTTTCAAGTCCCCTGAATCGTCATAAAAACCTGCCAAGTTATAGCGAGCTACAGTATTACTTGAGTTAAGCTGGAGAGCCTGCTCATACATACTTTTTACACAAGTAAAGTCTTTTTGCCTTTGGCAAATAACCCCTAGATTATTATAAATTCTATCATCTTTGGGATTGTAACTGAGGGCTTTTTCAAAGTATTTCCGGGCTTTGTCTAACTGATTTTCATTTAGCTCTTTGACGCCTTGTTCGTAATATTGTTGAGCAAATGAAGGGAACGAGGCACGATAGATAATGGCGCTAGTAACTCCCAAGGTTAGTAATCCGACATACATAAGTTTAAATTTAGGGGAATTCAGTAGACGGAGTACAGTTTTAAAAAATAATCCCCTAGGATGCAAATACCGCAAAATTAGACTGGTATTTTGGGGTCGATCTCCGGGGAAAGGAGCCATCAACTCATCAATAAAATCCCGCAGTGGTGAGGCAATGTGCCGTGCTTGCTCTTGCCAAATCAACTTCCCTGTTTTCGAGTCAAGGGAAAACTCCACCGGATGCTTACCAGTGAGTAAATAGACAAAAGTACGCCCTAGAGCAAAGTAATCAGATAGGGGACTAGCTTTCCCATCAAGTTGTTCCTGGGGCGTGTAACCGCCAGAAAAAACAGTAGTGAGATTGCCTAAATTGAGTTTGGCTAAGTAAGTATGGGAAAGTTGCCTAACGCTGCCAAAATCAATTAAAACTAGTTGCCCATCTGGTTTGAGCATAATATTAGCTGGTTTAAGGTCCCGATGGAAAAAATGATTTTGATGCAAGATAGCCAAAATTTCGATTAATTCCCTCAGCCACTGGAGAGCAAGAGTTTGAGAAATAGAACCATGTTCAGATATCCACTGCTCTAAATTTTGACCCTTAATGTATTCCATCACCAAGCAGTGGAGTTCTGGAGAACTATGGTTAGGGGTAAAAGTAAAATAGCCATCAATATCAACTTGAGGAATGCCCGAATGTTTCAATTCCTGTAATGTCAAAGCTTCTCGGGCAAACATCTCCACTAATTGGGGGTTGTTGTCTTTCAATACTTTGAGTACTTTCCGAGTTCCCCCATCATCCACTTCCCAGATATCAGTATGGTTAAATGGACTTAATTCCCGCAGCGGTTTAATCAGCCGATACCGTCCATTAATCAGCAGTGAAGTACCACAGCTAGAACAATAGTCCAGTTGTTCAGAATTTTGACGATGCTTACATTCCGGGTTGATACAGTAAATCACATTGTCTGTTTCCTTCCCCTCTTGGGGGGACAAAGGGGGGGTTTGCCTGTTGCCTTTTATACAGCATTTCTCAATAAGAGTAAGGTACATTTTTCATTCCCTATTCCCCATTCCCCATTCCCGAAAACCAGAAACTTTGTACCTAATTCCCATGAGAAACGCTATAGTTGATATTTTTCAACATATTTTTTCACCAGAGTCTCAATAGTATAGAGAGTTTCACTAGAATTTTGATTCTTCCTACTGACTGATTCAATCCAGTATCGATGGATAAGAGAGGCTAATGCTTCCATAATGTCCGAAGTCCGGGACTCTTGTGGTAACTTTTGTTTTAACTCTGGCAGTGAAACCCCATTGGCTTGAGTTACCAAACAGCGCAGAATTTCCTGCTCTAATTTAGATAAGCGTTGAAACGGTTGATTGAGGATTTCGCTAAAATCCCCAAAAATCCAGGTTTGGTGTTTGACGAATTCCGTCACATTGCCATCAAACAAATCTTTGATATTGGCAGCAACAATCTTTAAAGCTAGGGGATTACCTTGGGAATAATTCATCAAATATTGCCACTGCTCTTCCCCAGTTAAACCCTTTTCTTGTAAAATACACTGAGCAGCTTCTGGCTTCAGTCCTGCTAAAGGCAAAGCACGAATCGGTCGTTTGGGACTTTCGAGTAGGGTAATTTCCCTGAGTTTTTCTTGGGAATTGAGCAACAAACAGCTTTTATGCTCTGCTTCTCCCACCCGCCTGAGCAATGTACCATAACCTTCATATCCCTGCTGATAGCGCCCGAAGCGATCGCCACTACGCAAAATTGCCTCCACATCATCTAGAATCAACAAGCACCGGCGTTGACTCAAGCAATTAATTAGTTCAGAGATGCCCTCATTCACATCTTCCGATATAGCAACTGCTTGTTGGTTAGATAGGAAGGGGATTAACTCAGCTAAAAGATCTTTAAGAGATGGAGCTGAGCTGAGCGATCGCCAAATGAGATAATCAAACTGACTCTGGATTTGTTTAGCGAATTTCGCAGCAAGGGTAGTTTTACCAATTCCTGGCATCCCCAATAGTGCCACTAAGCGGCATTGATCCTTCCCCAGCCATTGCTTGAGAGTAGCAAGTTCTTCCCGACGTCCATAAAAAACCCATACCTCCGGTGCTTCCCCCCAATCCTGGCGAGGTGAGGCAACAGTGGCATAGTCAGATGTGAGAATCCGTCTGAGTTCTGCTAATTTTCCTGGACCATTACCAGAAATCTCAAATTTATGATAAACTTCCCCCAATCGTTTGCGCACCGCGATCGCACTGATACCCAGTTTCTGAGCAATTACCTGACTCGATAAACCATCTAGAGCCAAAGATACAGCTTCTAACTCTGCCTTGGATACACCACGCTCAGTTGCCAATGCTTCCAAGTTTGCTTGGGGAATTTGAGGATTCACAGTAATGGAACCTACCTAGAACACACTTTAATTATATAGTGTGAGTTGGAGAATTTAGAATTTAGAATTTAGAATTTAGAATTTAGAATTGGGAATGTGAGATAAGTTTCTAGCCTGTCACGAGCCGAGATCCCCGACTTCTTCAAGAAGTCGGGGATCTGATATACCGGGGTGTCCGTAGTTTAGCTCATAACTAGGGAAATGCGATCACATTTATCGGTAGGGGCGCAATGCTTGCGCCCTCAATGCTTGCGCCCTCAATGTTGGGTTTTATAGTGGTAAATTTTGTTCATTGGCACTGCCTTAGTCGCACTTTGATTATACAAGCACTAGCAATTTAGGGCGCATTCAATCATTAGTGTCAACTGAACGCAAGACTCATGCCTCACAAGGAACTTAAGTTCCTCTCTTATAGCTCAAGTCCACTTAAAGTGGACTGAAGATGTTTGAGCCGATTGATATGAGTCATCTTTAGATGACTTGAGCTATTAGCCGGTCGTTTAAACGACCGGTGGGGAAAGGATTTCACGTTAAGTTGACACCAATGGCA
>JAAHHL010000753.1 GCA_010672185.1 Caldora sp. SIO3E6
TGTAGGTGGCAGGTGTTAGCGAATTTTCCACGAAGGTGCAAGGAAATTGAGCCAAAAAATACAAAAACATTGGACTAGTTTGACTTTAAAATGATTAAAATCCAGTTATGGTAAAGCTTACACCCTTATTCAGCAAACCCTACTTAAATTTAACCAAGATAAATAACCGTGCGATCGCGTCCTTCTTTCTTAGCTTGATAAAGAGCAGTATCAGCAGCCTGGATTATGGCATCACCAGACAATCCCTGCTCTGGAAAACAAGCAACTCCTATTGAGATAGTAACCTGACCAAGACACTGACGACCATTGTGCACCTTGAGCTGCTTAACTCCTGATCTGATTTCCTCAGCTCGCTGTTTGCTATTTTCTAAAGAAGCTTCTGGTAAAATTACCATCAACTCCTCACCTCCATAGCGACAGGCAATATCTGATTTCCGGACACTCTGTTGCAAGAATTTACCCAACTCTTGCAAGACCATATCCCCTGCCTCATGACCAAAGTTATCATTAAATTTCTTAAAATGGTCAATATCGAGCATGATAATGCCTAAGGGTTTCTTATTCCGCTCAGCGCGATACAATTCCTGTTGTAGGGATTTTTCCATATAACGCCGGTTGAACAGTCCTGTCAAAGGGTCCCGAATACTTTGGTTCCGCAGCCTCTCCCGCAGTTGTAAATTTGCCAAAGACAGAGAAATCTGCTCAGCTACTGTCACTGCTAACTGTTTTTTGGCTTTGGTTAATTTTTCAGAGTTCACAGTGTTCAAATACAGCATCCCCAAGGTTTCTCCTTGAGCCATCATGGGAATACAGAGAGATTGGTTTGGTAGGGAATGATGGTGGCAATGTTGGCAGAGTACATCGGTATCTTTATTTTTCACCCAATGAGGTTGTCCCCGGCGCAATGCCCAACATTCGTCCGGTTTAAACAGAGTAGAACTAGTGAGGTTTGTTCCCCAGGTAGCTACCGCTTCTAACCAGTGTTTGGAGGAATTAATAATGAATATCCCTCCAGAAACATCAGGAAACAGGGGAGCTACCAGAGCGGAGATCGCTTCATAAGCTTCCTCAACCTTAACGCAGGCTTGCATAAACTCATTGATTTTAGAGAGGAGAGCCATTTCCTGATTGCGTTGTTCGAGTTCATTCACCCAGTCTGCCAACTGCTCATTAACTACCCGCAGAGCCTCCTCAACTTGCTTACGTTCTGTAATTTCTTGAGCTGTGCCTAGAATTTGCACAGGGGAACCAGAAACAGTTTTAGTAAACACAGTTTCCCAGGTGTGAAACCAACGCCATTCACCGTACTTATCTCTAAGGCGATACTCACTTTCAATAATTTCACCGTCTGGGAGGGTATCAAATTGTTGGAAACGTTCACTAAGCTTGGCAAAATCTTCTGAGTGCATCAGATTTTTCATCAGTGCCGTTCCCATTTTTTCAATTTCTTCTGGCTGATAACCCAGCATCACAGGAAATTCCCGATTAGCATAGATATTACGCTGTTGATTGAGGTCATGGAGATACAAAACATTGGGAGTTGAATCAGCAATTCGTTGAATCAAATGCTGACTTTCTCGCAGTGCTTCTTCTACCCGCTGGCGCTCAGATACTTCAACAAGTAACTTTTCATTAGCCTCTTCGATTGTTGCTGTGCGTTCTTGGACTCTTTCCTCGAGCTCATTAAGGAAAGCAGACAACACTAGGGCAGTTACGGCTACAGCACAAATAAAAGATTGCAGTAAAAACAAGGATTCCTGGTGAGAACCTCTGATAAAAGGGCCAAAACCCTCAGCTGTACCGACAATAGCGATAATGGAGACGATTACCACTAACAGAGTCACTACCTGTTTGCCAAACCGCAAGACTGACCACAAGATTAAGGAAACCAGAAAATAATGTACTGGATATCCTCCTCCAAAGGTGCATAAACTTACCATCAGCACCAACATCAGTAGTAAAACTCCCTCAACCAGCAGATTGTTTGAGGCATGGAAAGGTAAGATTAACAATTCTTGCTGTTGTGCTGTCTGGTCATTGTTGAGTTGCATCTGGTTTGGTTTATAGGTTAGTAGCAAAGGGGTAAAGATTAAAATGCTGATAATGCTACTTAGCCACCAACTCCACCAAGTGAAGCCATAGTCAGCCCAAGGAATAAGACCACTCAGACACAAAGTGGTGAGAGCGATGATAGCGGAGATCATTGACCCAATACTGGCTATCAGGACAAATTTACCAATATTTTCTACTCGTTTAAAGATGGCTCCTCTCTCAACAAAGCGGTTGAGTAGGATAGCAATTAGAACCGGTTTGAGGATTTCCCCAACGGTGATGCTCGCAGCGATCGCCAAAAAAACTGTCGCTGAAATAGGAAAACTCATTGATTGCAGTTCCCACATCAGCCAAAGGAAAGATCCTAAAGCAATACCAGGCCAAACTTCATAACCTAGCCATAAAATAGCTGCCAAAGTAATTCCTGTTGGAACCCATACTGCTGACAAATTATCCGGCAGGAAAGCCAACTTTTGTCCTAGTTGGGCTGTACAAAAATAAGTAGCAGCGAGAGTTATTATGATTAGTAGCCTTGTCAAATTCTTTATCAATTTAGATAGTTAGATAATATGTTCTACTTTTCGCAAGGCTAGCATATGAAATCCCTTGGTGTCACTGCGTTAACACCTGTCAAGTTTGTACTATATTTAAATACAGTTAGAGAAAATTGCCTTTGAATATTCTTTGTTCGTAAAGATTATAAATATAGGATAAATGTTATTTTATTGGAGTTTTGGCCTGAAGAACCAAGTTATTTTTTATTTTCAATCAAAAAGCTTAATATATTTAATCCGGTTGACATAGTATCTTCTCTGTAAAAGGGATATATGCCAACCCAATCAACTACTTGCCGGTCAAGGTGAAGTTATTTCAATAATTTCAGTATCGGCAATTATTTGGTCTTTATAAATCAAATTTTCATGACTGTTACTGTTTAACGTAACAGTAATTTTATGACGACCAGGTTCTAGATTATCCAAATAAAACCAGCTACTATAAAGTCGAGTAATTTTTTCATCATTTATATAAAGATGAGCATGTCCTTCCCCTGATATATGCTCTTTGTTAGCATTTTCTGGTGCAAATTGAAAATTAGAAACTTTGATTTCTAAATTCCATCCCTTCATCGTATCCTTGTGAACAATTAAGTCAACTGACGGTACTGGTTGACCTGTGGTAATTTCTCTTGTGCCATGACTATGACCTTCCCTTTCACCGTTCATCCCACTGTCATGATGATGATGATGTGTTGGTGTATTGTCAGTTAACAGATTCTTCGTTCTGGCAATTGCCATGCTGCTACTGAAGAGAGGGACAGACAATAATGTGACAATAAGGCAGGAGGCAGAACCCACCCCTAACCCCTCCAAGGAGGGGAACTGGAGGCAGGAGGAAAGAAAGCTGATGTTGTAAGCTTTTTTACCTTTTTGAGTTAGTGGGTTACTTCTGCCGCGCTGTGCTTGTAATAGTTTGCTACTCATGTTAGCTAACAGTTTTTTCAACAAATATAGGTTATTGAGTCATGGGATGATATATTGAGTGACTGTATCTGTCAAAAGACAATTGGTAAAACTTTGGACTACCAAATTAACAATTGATTATCCTGTGAGTACGGTTATCCTCATTGGTTATTGCTCCAAGGTGGATATGGCTACTGGTAAGGGGTAGCGATACATTGGAGATATAAGTAGCGTAAACTTAATAAAACATCATGAGTAAAAAAATTTTTGATGCCATCAAGCCACTCTGGAAATCATTGGTGGTCTTTGGGTTGATCTTAACCTTAGTATTGGGTAATGCTAACTATGCCCTAGCAGCTCGTAGCGGTGGTAGGATTGGTGGTGGTTCTTTCCGAGTACCTAGTCGCACCTACTCAGCTCCTAATGGAGGCTACCGAGCACCTGTTGGTGGTGGATATTATGCACCAGGAGGTGGATTTGGATTCCCATTTCTTCTACCTTTTTTTGGTTTTGGAGGTGGATTTGGGGGTTTATTTTCCATTCTAATTTTCCTGGCGATCGCGAATTTTTTGGTAAAGAGTATCCGCAGTGCCAGTAATGGTGGTGAGATTAGTGGCTACAATAATCCTAAGGTTTCTGTAGCTCGTGTGCAAGTTGGTCTGTTGGCAAATGCTCGTGAGCTACAACCAGAACTAAACGAGTTAGAGATCGGAAGAGCGTCGTAGCTTGGTTATTGTTTTTTGCT
>JAAHHL010000754.1 GCA_010672185.1 Caldora sp. SIO3E6
ACCAGCATAACAACTACTAGCCATCCACGACGCTTTTCACGTTTGTACCACCCTGGATGACGCAAATCATAGTAAAGGTTCAGATCACTGGCACAAAATACCTGGGAAGTTGGATAGTAAGGAGGGCAAAATGTCAAGCTCAACAATTGTGCTTGCCGATTATGAAATTCGTCAGGCAAACCAGGTTCCTCAGGATCTTCACTTTTGAGATCGTACATGGTCGGCAGCACTTCCCTAGGAGAGCAAGGCGGATCAATTTGAGGAACGGGATAATTGAACGAAACCATGACATCAGCAAGAAAACTGGCTCTATCTTAACAATCTCTAGTAGATTTGGATTATGGCTAATCTAGGGAACTTGACAGCTGTACCAACTTAGAATTGTATTAAATTTAGTGCTATCTTCTGACTTGTAAGTGGGGAGTGAGCAATAGTACCTATCGTAGGGTGTGTTAGCGCAGCGTAACGCACCACCTTGTGAGTAGGATTATTTTCAAAAATAGCCTAAACGCTTTGAGGTCAAAGAAGTAGGTTTAGTACAAGGGAACATTGAGTATTTTTTTATACACAAATGACAAATAATGATGGGAAAGCCATTGTAGTTTTCGATATTGATGGCGTAGTACGTGATGTTAGTGGTTCTTACCGACGAGCAGTTGCTGATACCGTTGAGCATTTCACCAAGGGTGTTTATCGCCCTGAACCGATAGATATTGATCAACTCAAATCAGAAGGTATCTGGAATAATGATTGGAAAACATCACAAGAGCTAATTTACAGATACTTTGAGACTCAAGGTTCGGGGGGAGTGCCCCAAAAGCGGGAGGAAATTGATCTCGATTACGATACTTTGGTTGCATTTTTCCAGTCTCGTTACAGAGGAACAGAGACGGAGTTGACTGGGTATATTTGCAACGAACCGTTACTTATGGCAGCTAGCTATCTAGAAAGTCTAACCGCAGCGGCTATTCCTTGGGGTTTTTTCAGTGGTGCCACCAGAGAGGAAGCGGAATATGCTCTTATCAGACGCTTGGGAATCCAGCAACCAGTGTTAATAGCGATGGAAGATGCTCCTGGTAAGCCTGATCCTACAGGTTTGTTGGCAGCGGTTGAACAACTAGAGCAGCGGTATCAAATTAAGGTAGAGTTGCCAGTTATCTATGTTGGGGACACAGTGGCTGATATATATACAGTAAATCAAGCTAGAAGTCTTCAACCTGAGCGTACTTGGATTGGTGTAGGTGTGCTACCTCCCCATATTCAGGAAAATTCAGAGCGTAGTGAAGCTTATCGGCAGTCTCTTCAACAAGCTGGTGCTAGTTTAGTTTTTAGTAATGTTGAGCAATTGACTCCAGAAGAAATCTTATCTCTTTAAATCGTAAGTTTTTTGTATGATTGGTAAATCATTTCGTAAAGTATGATTTTTTGAAAAATTTGATTGCGCGTAGCGTGAGAACAGGGAAAAGAAAATAGAGAAAAGAGCAAGAGGGTAAAAGGGTAAAGAAGAGTCCACACTTAGGAAAACACTACCCGAAAACCAAGGAGGTTGAACCTGCCTTCTGGCTCGACCCTGAAGCGATTTGCACAGCGGCAGAACTGTAGACCGTCGCTCCAGGAACCCCCACGCAGCATCCGATAAGGGTTATCATGACTATTTTGCCATACGCTACCGTCAGAAGGAGCATCTTTATAATCGCGGTGCCAGGAGTCTGCACACCATTCCCAAACATTGCCATGCAAATCGTACAACCCGAAAGCATTGGGTGGAAACTTACCTACGGGAGTTGTTTTCCCTAGATAAATACCCTTCTGCTCAAAAGTGTAGGTTACTGATACATCATAATTAGCCAATGTACTAGTAATTGTCTCGCCAAAGTAGAAGGGTGTGGTAGTTCCCGCACGACAGGCATATTCCCATTGTGCTTCACTAGGAAGCCGATAAGCAATCTCAGTGCCCTTAGTTAGTCTAGCACAGAACTCATTTGCATCATGCCACGATACGGACTCTACAGGTAGATTATCTCCTTGGAATCTAGAAGGATTAGCTAAAGAATAGCTGACTCTAGGTAAAGCAGCCACAGCTTGCCACTGTACCTGAGTAATGGGATATTTACTCATAAAGAAAGGCTGGATTGTGACTTGGTGCTGGGGACGTTCATCATTATCGCTACCTTTCTCACTCTTTGGAGCTCCCATAAGAAAAGTACCACCAGGAATAGCTACCATTTCCAAAGTTACCCCATTGCCCAAATCTTGGGTAACAAACTGGGCTTGGTTGTGCTGAGTTTTGGTAACCTGACCAAAAGCATCCACCGTAACTACCTCAAAATCAAAGTATTCTAGAGCATTCAAATTAGGAGTTTTAAGAAATTGTTGTCTAGTCCTAGACTGAGTCTTCCGAATTTCTTCCGGAATTGGCAAACTAACTCCAGCTATTTGTATCCGGTTACCTGTTTTCGATATCTGTGCCAGTTGAGCTGTTGCTTCTGCCATAGCTCCACGGGCAAAATGAGCCATACCACGGGCATAGATTTGTAGCTCACGAAATTCCCTCAAGGGCTCTGCCAAGGTTTCGACTACTAATTCCAACCGTATCAATTCTGTTATATCTTGATGATCTAAATTAGCGTAGACTAGAGCCAATTTCCTTGCCGCATCTTTTGGTTGCTTGTAGGCTAAAGCTGTCCACTGTTGAGCTTGGGCAAAATCTTGGATATCGGGATTATCGCTGTAAAGTTGCTGCTGCACATATTCCAGCAGAAAATCAGATAGTTGAAGCAGCCGCTGTTGACTAAAATTAGTATCTGCTTGTAACTGTTTCAGCAATTGATGCCGCACTTCCCCATCCATCTCGTAGAGTTCCCTTCCCACTTCTTCACACAAAGGAGAGAGCAAGATATCTGCTACTGCTACCCAAGGGATATCCAGCACTCGACCGTGAATATTCTGCTGAAAGTTAATCCACAGATGGTAGAGTAAGTCAGCTGTTAGCGCTAAAGGGAAAGCTGCATGGTAAGCCAGATAAAGGTGAGGCTTGCCAAAGCGTTTTTCAAAGGAAGAAATGCGTCGGTGGGCAGAGTCAGGTTTCATGCATTTTGGGAATTGGGAATTGGGAATTGGGGATTGGTTGGGTTAATTTGATAGGTGTTAGGAATGCGATCACTTTGATTTATATGATTGTAGTGGCGTGGCACAGCTAAGATGGTGAAATAATTAGGTTGGGTGTAGCTTTGGTCACTTGATTTGTTGTCACTAGCGTTATTTTTTGCTATCATCATTTTATGATAGGATAAATTTGCGTTTATGTATAAAAGATAGCTAAGTTTCCAGATGAGCTGTTGCCTTGCTTCTTAAACTGTTAACATCACTCCTTGAATTAATGCCATCTCTTTATATCATTGGTGGTGCCAATGGCTCAGGAAAAACCACTGTAGCTTTAGCTCTATTACCCAACGTTTTAGAGGTTTTTGAATATGTTAATGCTGATGCTATTGCGGCTGGACTCTCCCCCTTCAATCCCGAATCAGTCGCCATTCAAGCTGGACGCTTAATGTTAGGACGTTTGCGATTTCTATCGAATTCTGGCACTAACTTTGCATTTGAAACAACTCTGGCTTCACGTACTTATGCTTTATTTATAAGAAACTGTAAAACTAAAGGCTATACTATTAACCTCATTTACTTCTGGTTAAAATCCCCAGAATTAGCCATCGAACGAGTACGGCGGCGGGTAGAAAGTGGAGGGCATTCTGTGCCAGAAGATGTAATTCGCCGACGCTATGAAAGAGGGAGAAGAAACCTAGTTGAGTTGTATTTACCTTTGTGTGATACCTGGATTAGCTATGATAATTCTAGTGAAGTCCCTCAGTTAATTGCCAAAGGTGGGATTAACCAGGAATCCATTATCTACAACCGAGAAATTGCCAATCAAATATGGAACCAATAAAGATGAACCAACATAAGGAATTATCAAGCCAAATTGATGCCGGAGTTAAAGCCGCCGTGCAAGAAGCAATTGAAAAACACCGCCAACTCGGTCAATCGATTAGTATTTGGCGGGATGGAAAAGTTGTCACCTTAACTGCAGAGCAAATTTCCCAGATTCAGGTAAAGGCTCCAGTTTCAAAAAACTGACGGGGTGACAACAAGGGCTCAACCCTTTACTGAATAAACTTTTGAGGCATCTTATGGTATTCTAAAATACTGGTTACATTCTCAATAATTACTCACTGATGATAATGAGTACCTTGTTACCCT
>JAAHHL010000755.1 GCA_010672185.1 Caldora sp. SIO3E6
TTTTTTGTGTCAATAATGGTTGGCCACCAGTCCAATATAAGATCTCTTTTAACCCAGCTTTAGAACATGCCTCATGGCATAATAAATCACAAGCTAAAGGCTTTGCCTCTTCTAACTTAAAGCCATTTAACTGAATAGCTCTCCCTATATTAAAAGGAGTGCGATTTTTATCACTAATTAAATCAGAAGGATTTGCTACACCTAGCAGGGCAAAAGTAAGACGCTGATATGCGTGATTTTGAGTACGCTTATTGTAAAAATACCGAATTGCTGCAAAAAAATCATCCTTAAAGCTGATGTCGAGAATACTATCAATTTCATCAATAAAAATCACAATATTCTGCCCAATCTCTCTGAGTAATATATTTTCAATAAATTCTGTCCAAAGTTGAACCGGGGGAAGCATTTTTCTTTCCTGCAACCAAGAACGCAAGTTAAAATCAGTTGCTATCCAATTTTTCAAACTATTAGTTACGCTCCTGATTAAACCCCCATACCATTGTTGAGGTGTTATGCCTTGAGTACCAATTAAGGTAAGATCAATTTCTGCGCAAGCGATACCATCCTTTTCTAGTCTTTTCATTGTTTGCACCTGTAAACTAGATTTACCTGTCTGTCGGGAGTTTAAGACATAACAAAAATTTCCCGCTTTCAAGGCTTGATAAAATTCTTCGTCTGCTTGACGTTTCACGTAGGAGGAAGCATCAACAGGTAAACTTCCACCAACTTGGTATTGCACCATAACAATTTAATGATTAAGTCCGAAGCAATAAGAAAAATACTGGCGGTATAAATTACAGCCAATTTCAACCTCATTACCTAATAGATGCACCAAACCCATGCTGTCCAATTTATATGCTTGGGTTGGTTCTAGAGGTACTTTGTCTTGGGCCGTTACCAATTTTTTCAATGCTTCTGCTAAATCAGCATTTTTTTCAATCAGATTCCAATAGTGCCGTAGATGATGGCGATAAATTCCCGATTCTGTGGCAGCAGTTTGTAAAATTTGCCCTAAGGTTAAACCTTTATGCATCTTGAGATGAGAAAAAGCTTCCCCTAATAAATAGGGATACCCTCCAACTACATCTACAAGCTGTTTAATCTCAGATAATTCCCATTTCAGTCCATGATGATTAGCCAAATCATGGGCTTGCTCAACAGTAAAGATTGGTAATTGGATTGATTTACCGACAGTAAAAGGTGATTCATTCAGCTTTAGTGGCACATAGACTTCTGTTGAGTGGGCAACTACCAATCTTAATTTGCCCCAAACTGGACGGGTTTTCGCCTGTTCGTGCCAAGCTCGTAATAAGCCCAAAAATTCCTGTGCCAGCTCTGTATAGGGAAAAATTTGTTGTGCTTCATCCAAACATAAAATTAATGGATTGTCTGATTCCCCTAATAAGTACTCCTCAAAATAAGCAGTACAGTTAATCTTACTAGTAGAAAATTCTTCATCCCAGTAATCTGCCAGTCGGTTTGGTAAATTTAAAGCTCGACCAACACTGACACAAAACCACTGTAAAAATTTATCCAGATTGCTGAAATGGGACGAATCAGCATAATGCAGATTTAATAGTGCTATACGATACCCCTTATTCTTGAATTGTGGTAGCATCTTCGCCATCAACGAGCTTTTACCCATCAAACCAGCACCTTTAATCCGCAGCAGGGCACCAGGCTCAGTTATGGTTTCTCTAAAAATCGATTCCACAGGAGGACGTTCTACATAGGGAAAATGCACTACCTCGTCTATAGCTTCTTCTAACTCAGTATTAATGTTGTGATTAGGCAAATCCGAGTTATTGCCGTTGGTCTCAATATGAGTATAATCTACTATTTCTTCCTTATCCAGCCCTAGCCTCTGACAAATTTCGTCAAAATTGATAACATCAATCGGTTTACCATTGAGAAAGTGGCTGACAGTCGCCAGAGAAATTCCTAATTCTTCTGCCAAATCCTTTTGTCGTGCATAACCCTGACGCTGTACAGCATGTTTGACCTTTGTTATATATTTTTCCTGTATTTTAATTGACCGTGGCATGATGGTCTTTTGTTGGTATTTTGATGGTTCTACTAACCTATTGGGACGACATCGGGTTTTCTATGCATCTTATCAACCCAGGGAATTGAAAATTGGGGAATGGTTACGTTAATCTGGGGACGGCATCGGGCGGGTTTTGAGCGGAATATTCCAGTCCAATGGCCTAGATCTCAGTGCCTGACGGCGCGGGGTGTAGGGTGTAGGGTGTAGGGTGTGGAATGTGTTAGTTAAGAGCCGCCCCACGGGCAGCGATTGCACCCCCTAGGTCGGGAAAAAACAAGCCAAATCCTCTTCCCTCCTGCCTCCTGCCTCCTGCCTCGCCTCCTGCCTCCTGTTTCTCGATAGTTAGACGTAAATTACCTTAAATCACCGCCAATTTCCGACTAACACATAGGGAGCCCAAAAAGAGGGATTTTGATACTTTTGGTTATTTAAAAGAGCTTGCTGAGCGCGATGTAGGGCTTCCGCTTTAGTGACTCCCGGCTCGTTTAATGCATTGTAGAATTGTTCCATAAGTTGGACAGTAGACTCATCACTCACTTGCCACAAAGTTGCCAAGGTACTGCGAGCTCCGGCTCGCACAGCTAATCCAGCTAATCCTAAAGTAGCTCGATTGTCCCCCTCTGCGGTTTGACAAGCACTAAGAACTAGTAATTCTATGGTGTTAGCAGCTTCTTGGTTATCACTCCGCAGCAAATTATGCAAATCGTTGGTTCTGAGTAATTGATTATAGGCAAGGATATAGGTTTCTTCTGGATCAGAACTAAAATTACCGTGAGTTGCCATATGAACCACAGAAAAGGCTCCAGAGTTGATATTTTGTTGTAGATTGGACTTAGTAAACTGGGAATTTAGCAGTATTTCACTGGATACTGTATTTTGAATCTGCTCTAATTCGGTAGTAGCATCAAGGGAGCGAAAATTTCTGCCTTCAATTTGACGCTCCTCACTAATACCAGCGCCTAAAACTTGTAATTCTTCTGGTAGAGTTTGGAGGTCAAAAAGCTGGGCGCTAGGCAATAATACCAGGGAATATGGTTTCTCCACTAGATATTGATCAGTTTTCTGGTCATAGAGCACTGACATGGGAAGATTTCGCAATTCTCCATCAAGCACAAACACTAAGGTTTCAACTTCACTGCTATTTTGGAGGTATGCTTCCAGGGGTTCAATTAACCATTGATAAACGGTTTGGGAATTTTCTATAACTTTTCCAGAGTCCCCTCTTAATATGGCTTTTCTGAGCTTTCTCAGCTTCTGGGATACAACAGTCCGCTCAATCAGATTCCCGTGGTATTTCAGAGGTTGTCCTGGTAATTTAAAGATAACTGCTAATCTATCTTCCAGCATGATTGGATAAATAAAGGCAGCTTTTTGATCAATGTTATCCAGTTCCTGGTTCAGCTGCACTGTGGGAGAAAGATCACAACCGAGGAAGTTTTCCAATTCTGCTAGTTGCAGAGAATCAATTTCCCCAATTGCTAGCTTCAGGTTTTCTTGAGGTGGTTGAGAATTCCCCTCAGTTCTCAAAAGTAAATCCACTAATCCTCGATAAAGAGGTTCGATATTATCCCGGAAGGAAAACCGCACATCGGAATTAATTGTCAGTAAGTCTTGGCGAACAGTTTGGAGAGTGCCCACTGCGGTTTTATAGTTAGCGATCGCATTGCTCATATCTCCCTGTTTTTTGGCGATACGCCCTAGTTGCCACTCCCAACGATAGCGAATATCAGCAGTTTGGTATGCTTTTAAGAGGGCTTGTTGAGTGAGGTTTTGGGCATCTGTCCACTGTTGAGTTAACTCATACAGTCCTCCTAACTGACCAAGAGCGTAAGATTGAGCTTGTAGATCTTCTAATTCTTGAGCTTGTTGAGCAGCAGTGGCTAAAATCTGGGCAATTTCTGTCCAAGAGGGTAGTTCAATACTTGGTTCTGTTCTCTGTTGCTCGGATGACTCACGGCTATTACAGGATAAAGCTTCTGGATCTAGATTAGGGTGAAAACAAGTCAAAGAGCGGGCAAAGTTGAGTCGGGCATGGATGGCGGTGCGACTGGGTGGTAAACTGGTAAAAGACTTTTGAATTTGGGGTAGTAGTTCTGCTACTTCTGACCATTGCTCTGTTTCGACTAGGAGGCTGAGCTGGTTTAGTGAGGCTTGGATTTGTCCTCCTGTATCGAAAGCCTGTTGGAAATATGCGATCGCA
>JAAHHL010000756.1 GCA_010672185.1 Caldora sp. SIO3E6
GGGGAGATGGGGAGATTGGGAGATGGGGAGATGGGGAGATGGGGAGATGGGGAGACAAAGGAGCAATTAGCAATTAGCCATTAGCCATTAGCTATTAGCAATTAGCCATTAGCAATTAGCCATTAGCCATTAGCTATTAACCATTAGCAATTAGCAATCAACAATCATGCAAACAAAAGAATCGTTAAATTTTAGAGTAGCGCTAACTCCCAAAGCACATCGGTTAGCAGATAAGTTTTGCCAACAGCAGGGAACATTGCCCAAAGCGGAGCAAGTTTACCTCAATACTTTGGCAGTTTGTGCAGTGAATGATTATTTACAGCAGCAGGGATTGGCTACTGATTTAGCTGCGAGTGATAGCCAGGATGGGATTATGCAGACTGGTTTGGATGTGGCAGATTTGGTAGTGAAAAATTGCGGCAAGCTGGAATGTCGAATAGTGCAGCCGGAAGCGGAGGTGGTTGCTATTCCAGAGGAAGTGTGGCAGGGGAGGATTGGTTATGTGGCAGTGCAACTAAATGAATCATTGGCAGAAGCCAGGTTGCTGGGATTTGTGGCAAGGGTAACTAGTAGGGAATTACCTCTGAATCAGTTGCAGTCTGTGGCAGATTTACCAGCATACTTGCTTAATGCTAAACCATTGGTGCATCTGAGCCAATGGTGGGAGGGGGTTTTTGAAGCTGGTTGGCAAACAGTGGAAGCACTTTTAGGTAATCCATCTCAGGAATTGGCTTTTGGTTTCAGGAAGGCTACCCCATTGACAGCGGAAAGGATGCCGAAGAGAGGGAAGTTGATTGATTTGGGGATGGAGTTAGGGAGTCAAAAGCTGGCTTTGTTAGTTGCACTAACACGGGAGTCGGATGAGAAGGTGGGGATTAGGGTGCAGGTACATAGGGTAGATAAGGAGAGTTATCTACCAACTGGACTTAAATTGGTAATGTTATCTACTTCCGGGGAAATTTTGCAGGAAGTGCAGGCTAGGGATCAGGATCAATATATTCAAATCAAGCGGTTTAAGACTAAACCAGGGAAGGGTTTTAGGATTCAGCTAGCTGTGGATAATTTTTGTGTGGAGGAGGAGTTTGTTTGTTAATTGTCATTTGTCATTTGTCATTTGTCATTTGTCATTTGTCATTTGTCATTTGTCATTTGTCATTTGTTGTTTGTTGTTTGGGAATGGGGAATTGGGAATGGGGAATTGGGAATTGGTGAGTAGTAAATATCTTCCTTGTCTTCCTTGTCTCCCTTGTCCCCCTTGTCTCCCTTGTCCCCCTTGTCCCCCTTGTCTCCCTTGTCTCCTCCATCCCCGCGTCTACTCCCCTTATTGAGAACAATATTTGAATTAAAAAGGCTGTGTGATGAGTAAATTGGTAATCTTGAATTTAGGGCAGGGTGATTGGGAAAAGGGTTTTGCTGGGGTTACGGTGAGGCTTTCTACTCCTGAAGACTTTTACCCACTGCAATTTACCGGTAGTTTGCCCGCTGCACCGGAGATTCCGGAGAGTTACCAGAGGTGGCAGTATCTTTATCAGGCACTGTATGAGAGTTTACCATCGCGCGATCGCTCCACTATTGATTCAGATTTTGAATTTGAAGAGGAAGGGGTACTTCAGGTTTCGGAGGTGGAGTTTCAGGAATTAGGGAAGCAGTTGGAGAGGTTGATTAATCGCTGGCTCAATTCCCAGGAATTTCTGCCGACTAAGGAAAAGTTGTATCGGGAGTTGAACCCGGATGAGGAAATTCGGGTGATTATTGAAACCAATAATTACCAACTGCGGCAACTCCCTTGGCATCTGTGGCATTTTTTTACTGATTTTCCTCTAGCGGAAGTGGCTTTGAGTGCCTCGGAGTCTGGCAAAGTACCCCTAAGGTCTACCTCTACTTCTGGTAAAGTGAGAATCTTGGCGATTTTGGGGAATAGTGTTGGGATTAATGTAGCAGCAGACCGCCGGGAGTTGGAAGCATTACCGGAAGTTGAGTTGGTTTTGCTGGAGGAACCCACACGTCGGGAGTTGAATCAGCAGCTTTGGGATAAGCAGGGTTGGGATATCCTGTTTTTTGCGGGACATAGTCAAACTATAGGGGAAACAGGTCGAATTTACCTCAATCAGACAGAGAGTTTGACCATTCCTGATTTAAAGTATGCCCTGAAAAAAGCGATCGCACGAGGATTGCAGCTGGGGATTTTTAACTCCTGTGAGGGGTTGGGATTAGCCAAAGATTTGGGAGAGTTGCAGATTCCGCAACTGATTGTTATGCGGGAACCGGTGCAGGATACAGTAGCTCAAACTTTTTTGCGGCAGTTTCTGGCTAGCTTTGCTCAAGGAGAATCCCTCTATCTGGCGGTGCGAGAAGCCAGGGAAAAGTTGCAAGGTTGGGAAGACGAATTTCCTGGTGCTAGTTGGTTACCGGTAATTTGCCAGAATCCGGTAGTAGTACCCCCAACTTGGGTTGAGTTGTCTGGGATTAGCACTAGATTGCATTGTCCCTACCAGGGTTTATCGGCTTTCCGGGAGGAGGATGCACCCTACTTTTTTGGCAGGGAGAGTTTTACCCAGCAGTTGGTTAAGGCGGTACAGAAGCAGTCTTTTGTACCAATAGTTGGCGCTTCTGGCAGTGGTAAATCTTCCGTGGTGTTTGCGGGGTTGATACCCCAGTTGCGTAGTCAGGGAAGGGTACAGATAGCAGCTTTACGTCCGGGGAATCGTCCTTTTGAGGCGTTGGCAGCCGCATTGTTGTCGGTTAACCCCCATCCCCCAACCCCTTCCCCCTACGAGGAGGAAGGGGAGTATAAGGCTGTAGGGGCAAAGCATTTGGGCGATAATTTATCGGAGAAACCCAAAATATACCATCCAAATGCTTCGCCCTCTGACTCTGCCTCCAACTCTGTGGTACAACCACAATCTTGCACCAACACCGATGATCCGCCAGGGGTTCAAACCCCTGGCTCACAGCGAAAGTCCACTAAAGTGGACTCAATCAAGGCTTCAGTCCACTTTAGTGGACTTAATTTATTAGCCCGGAGTTTCAACTCCGGGTGGATGACGAAGCTAATTGAAGATAATGCCGACTCCGAGGTAGAACAGGGAAGAAAAACAGAATGCCATCGCCAAAAATCAGCTCAAATTAACCAACGCTTAGCGGAATTGGAATTAGCAGAAGAACTACGCCACAATGACCAGGTTTTAGCCCAGCTTATAGAAAATATTGTTACAAAAAACGACAACCAGGACAACGAAGTTTGCCTTAATTCCACCTCCGATAATCTCCAGCAAATCACCGCGTCTCCGAGTCCCTGCATCTCCGCGTCATTCCTCACTCCTTTTATCCTCATAGTTGACCAATTTGAGGAACTCTACACCCTCTGTCCAGAGGAGGAACGGCAACCATTTTTAGATGGACTGCTACAGGCGGTGAAATTGGCTCCAGCCTTTACTCTGGTACTAACCCTAAGAGCTGATTTTTACGGCTATGCTCTTTCCTACCGCCCCTTCAGTGATGCTTTGCAGGGACAGGTACTGAACTTGGGACCGATGAATCGGGAGGAGTTGCACCGGGCGATTACCCTGCCTGGGGAAAAGATGCAGGTTCAGTTAGAGGAGGGGTTGACAAATAAGTTAATTGATGCAATTGGAGAGCAGACAGGACGTTTACCTTTATTGGAGTTTGCCCTAAGCCAATTGTGGGTAAAACAGAGGCGTCGCAGGCTTACCCATCAGGCTTATCAGGAGATTGGTGGTGTGGAGAAAGCCCTGGCTAAATATGCGGAGGGGGTGTATGAGCAACTTTCAGAGTCGGAGCAGGAACAGGCACAGCGGGTTTTTATTCAGTTGGTGCGGTTGGGGGAAGGAACAGATGCTACCCGTAGATTGGCAACCAGGAAGCAGGTGAAGAATTGGGATTTGGTAACCCGCTTAGCTTCTGCCCGTCTGGTGGTAACGAATCGTAATCAGTCCACAGAGGAAGAAACAGTGGAAGTGGTGCATGAGGCACTGATTAGGAGTTGGGAACGGTTGGGTAGATGGTTGCGGGAGAGTGAGGATTTTCTGCGCTGGCAGTATCGGTTGGAAGATGGGATGAAGCAGTGGGAGAGTCATGGTAATCAGGAGGGGTATTTGTTGCGGGAGGCTCCTCTGGTGGAGGCGTTAGGTTGGTTGGAGAAGCGCAGGGAGGAATTGAGTGATGCTCAGCGGTATATTCAGTTAAGTTTGGAGTTGCGGGATAGGGAGTTAAGGAAA
>JAAHHL010000757.1 GCA_010672185.1 Caldora sp. SIO3E6
TTCCCAATGTATCCAGGGGATGATATCTGGCGTTATCTCTGGGAAGGTTATATCCAGCTTCAGGGATTTAGTCCCTACGAATTCCCACCTAATGCAACAGAATTAATTCCCTATCGTACTGAATGGTGGTCATTAATCAATCATCAAGGAGTTACTGCCATTTACCCACCGATAACTCAGTTAGGTTTCAGGGTTTTGGCAGCAATTACCCCCGGAGTTGTTCTGTTTAAGCTTGGATTTATCGTCGCTGACTTGCTGGTTGGTTGGCTCCTCAGCCGCAAGTTTGGCTATCAACAAACCCTGCTTTATGCTTGGAATCCCTTGATCATATACTCCTTTGCTGGGGGAGCTCACTACGACAGCTGGTTTATTTTACCTCTAGTTGCTGCCTGGTTAGTATTTGACTACAGCCAGCAAACCCTACGCTGGGTTAAGAGTGCTTTACTTTTGGGAATTAGTGTGGCAGTTAAGTGGATGTCCCTGCCAATTTTGAGCTTTCTTGTCTGGCGTGCTTGGCGTCAGGTAGGAATAGGCAAGGCAGTGATAGTAATGCTGTGCGGTTTTTTGCCTATAGGTTTGACTGCTATCCAATTTTGCCATAATGGAGAATGTCCCCTAATACCTACAGGCTCAGTTTTTGTTTCCTATGGTCGCAGTGCGGAGTTGATTCCCCACTTAGTTGGTAAGATTTGGGATGCTTCCCGCAAAGTCAACTGGATTTATCTGTTTCCCCTTGGTTTATCAGGAATTTGGCTACTGTTACGCTCAAAGACTTTTCTTCAGTTTGCCCAGTGGTATTTTTTTGTCCTCCTGATTTTATCTCCCATCGTTCATGCTTGGTACTTTGCTTGGATAGTTCCCTTTGCTGCCGCCACTGGCAATTGGGGAGTACGTTTGGTGAGTATTTCTACTTTTATTTACTTTGTCCTACAGTACAATATCGCTCAGGACAATTTTGATTGGTATCTTACTGATGGGCAAAGGTTATGGTTGTGGTTGCCTTTCTTATTGGGATGGTTTTGGAGTAATGAATAATTAATAATGGATAATGGATAATTGATAATTGATAATGGATAATGAATAATTGATAATGGATAATGAATAATTGATAATTGATATAATCTTTGCTCTATAAGCATTCTTCATTCTTCATTCCGTGCAGCGTCACTAACATTCTCCAGAAAAGCTGCTACAGTTTGGTTAAAAGCCTCAGGTTGTACTAAAAATGGCCAATGATTACCAGGAACTTGGCCAATATCCAAGTTTTTCAGATAGGTTTTGTAGGGTTTGAGTTGCCAATCCAGGCGGTTGACACCGGTTTCTGGAAGCACCAAGAGAGTAGCAATATCAATAAAGTCGGTAAGACCATTTACCTGCATTACTTCCTCAAAAATCTGATTGCGAGCCGGAATAGTCAATTTGCTGCCCCAACTACCATTGACTTTTTGTTCAATTCCTGCTTGGAATACCTGCTGTTGCCAGGAACTCCAACCTTGATATTGCTTTAACTGACGTGCTTGCTCTTCGGCTTGTTCGTAACTCTGAAATGGTCCCATACCTTTGAGAAAAGACAATGAGCGGTATAGGAGGGGGAAGGTTATTTTCAGCCAACTAGGCATCCGACCGATGAAAATAGGGTCTACCAGAATCATACTCAAAAAACGTTCTGGATGTTGTTTTGCCCAGATGGGTGCTAATTTCCCTGTCCAAGAATGACCAATTATATGAGCAGCAGGCCAATTAAGATGTTCCATTAGGGCTTCTAAATCAGCGATCGCATCGGCAAAGCGATAATTGTGCTCAGGTTTGCTACTTTCTCCATGACCCCGCATATCTGGTGCAACAATATGGTAGCGATCGCTCAGATAATTCGCCAAATTTGACCAAACCAAAGCATGATCACCTAAACCGTGCAATAACAGTAAAGGTTCTTCAGATTGGTTCCATTCTAAATAGGATAGTTGGATATCAGGTAAAGATATGGTTTGACGTACAGGTTTCATGGAATTAATAATGGCTAATGGCTAATGGCTAATAGTTAATGGCTAATGGCTAATGGCTAATTGCTAATTGCTAATGGTTAATGGCTAATGGCTAATGGCTAATGGTTAATGGCTAATTGCTAATGGTTAATGGCTAAACCAGAGTAAGTAAACACAGAAAAAGGGCTTCTGTCCATTCCACTACTGCTCCGTAAGTATCACCGGTATGTCCCCCTAGTTGGCGGTGAAACCAAGCGCCGGTGAGAAAAGCGATCGCACATCCTCCGACTATCATGGCTAACGATATCCACCATAAACTGGTGTCGAGCCACAGAAGTAAGCCACAGGGGAATAACATTAAGCCAAATCCCAGCAAAATATCTTGGGGGGTGCGAATAGCTTTTTTGTGGAATGCTCCCTTACCTGTAGGTTTGAGGTAGGGATAAAATGCGATCGCGACTACTTGTCCCCAACGTCCCCAACCTGGTGCTGCCATTAATACTAACCATCGGTAATTTTCTAAATCTGTCAAAGCAGCAGTTTTTAAGAGTAACAAGGCAATTGCTGCCATTGCGCCAAAAGCACCTGTGGCACTGTCTACCATTACCTCCAGTCGCTTGTGGGGGTCTTGAACTGCTAAACCATCAGCTGTATCCATTACCCCATCCAGGTGTAGTCCTCCGGTTAAGGTAATCCAACAGACAACAACTAAAGTACTCCGAGTCAGCAGCGGCATACCCAACTCCTGCAACCCTACATCAACCATTCCCAGTATTGCCCCTATGAGCAATCCCACTAAGGGAGCCCAACGGGCAATGCCATTTAACTCCAAGGGCCAGTTAACGGGAATGGGAATAGAGGTATAGAAGGTAATCGCGCTGATCAAGGACAACCATAATTGACCTCCCCATTGCCTTAATTTTTGCATGGTGAATCGTTTTATCCCGGGAACAGTAGGGGCTGTAACAAAAAATTTAGCAGATTAATTTAAAAGCTTGTGAGCAGCTAGAGAATCTTGGGATAGTATTGTCTCATACCCTACTGTTTCATACCCTACACAGTAGGAATAACCACTTACCTGCCTAACTCAGGTATTGAAAATCGATTAGATGGAAAATTTTCTAGGTTTCCATCTTTACAATTCTTAATTGCAAAGTTTATGCTGGCCTTAACCTTTGTAATATCTAGAGCCCAACATTTGGTTTCTCATGTAGGGTTCCAAAAAAGCGGTTAAATTAATTCTTTGACCGGGCAATACTAGTCCCGTTTGCATCATCAGCTGTTTTCCATGAGTTATCATCAATCTCAGCACCAGATCCCTGCTCCTTGCATCATTGACGCTGGCATCGTTATCAATAAACAAGATATGGGACAATTGCTCACTACCCTGAGTTGCGTCCAATATATTCATACGATCGATGGCACAGTACAGAGTGAGGGCAAAGGGTGTGTCCTGAAAGTTTTCGCCGACCCCCATCGCTCTACCCTGATTGCCAATCAAGCAATCTACCTCAATGTGCAAAGTTTTGATTATTTGCAGTTGAGCCAGTCTCCCACTAAAGAAGCTTACTTCGATTTGATTCAAGACAATCGCCAATTAAGGCTTATTCCCGTATTTGGTTCCCAGCAAGAGGAGTGTACACAGCACCTGAATGCTGACGCTCTGGAAGCCATGGTAACCCAGGTGCTCAATGCCAAATGGGATGTACAAATCGACGAAGATGATGAATGTCCTTTCTAGAGTGAGAAATTACTGGGTACAGAGAAAGTATTAATTGTAAAGTGAAAGGATAGAACTATAATAGCTCCGGTGTCTAATTATTTGTCAGATAAAAACGGTTTTTTTGACCTTTATCCTTGAAACTTAAGCTTTTCTCAGTTATCCCTAATCCCTCAAAGAGCTTTGGAGCAACAGAAAGATAAATTTTCCTTTCATTGTCAGGCATCCTGTAGCCAGACAAAAGCCCGTGCTGGGGTTTTTGTGACACCTCATGGTTGGGTAGAAACCCCTAGGTTCATGCCAGTGGGAACTCTGGCGACTGTCAAAACCCTAACGCCAGCTCAGCTAGAGGCAGCTGGAGCACAAATGGTTTTGGCTAATACCTATCACCTTCACCTACAACCGGGAGAAGGAATAGTGGAGCGAGCAGGAGGATTACACCGATTTATGGGTTGGCAAGGGCCAATTCTAACTAACCAACCTTTCTCCCAAAGGGAATAGACATAGCATAATCAACCAACTGGTAAA
>JAAHHL010000758.1 GCA_010672185.1 Caldora sp. SIO3E6
AGGGTAGGAGCGTACCCTCACCCCCCCAAGCAAAAAGCTAGCTCAGGAGAACTAGCTTTTCAAGAGCAAATCCGAGTTCGCTTAAACTCTGCTTCAGAGCAGTGGCAGCAAACCAAAATCCTTAGACACCTGCCAGCATTAGTCCTTGCTGCTGCTAGTTCAAATGAAGTGGCAATGGAAGCTCCCTGGCATGGCTTTAGTGCTGGCTTATTTACCTATGCTCTGACTCAATATCTCTGGCAAGCGACACCCGCCACTACAATTCATACTAGCTTGAGTCGTACTGCTGGCACGGTGAGTCAACTTGCTGCTAGTCAACAACCTCAATTAATTACTCAACAAAGTCCACAAAATTTATTTCTGAATGATTATTTGCCCACCGCATCCAGTATGGGAGCAGATGGTGTGGTTACGGCAGTTGAAGATAACAGCAAAACAGCACAGCTGTGGTTAGCAGGTCTGCCAGCAATGGTTATAGAGTATTGCAGCAATAATTCTCTACTAAGAATTGATTCTGCTTCATCTTCCGTACAATTGCAAATACGTTCCAAAGATGGTTTAACAGCCAAAGCAAAATTGGTGTCTGCCAGTGCTAGTGATAATTATCAACTAGAAGTTGGGCAACTAGTTCAAGAATCTGTCCGAGTGGTGCCCCGCAATCTTGGCCTGACTGTTGCTCTGGATCTTAACCTACAAAGAATTGAGCGGGTAGATGCTACTAGTGCCTTTGCTGGTATCTCTTCTGTTTCCTCTGTAGTGACAACGAGTGAACAACCTGCTGATTATTTGTTTGGGCGAGTGCTTGCTGTCTACACTGCTGCTTTATCGGAAACTGATCCTTCTGTTAAAAAAGAGGGCTACGGACTGTTCTATCTCTCTGGTGACTTGATTCGCAATACAAGCGGGACAACTGGGGAAGCAGTAAAATCGGCAGTCAATCGACTTACCAACAAGCTAGACATATTACTGGCCGCCAAATTGCTCCGTTTGACAGCTAATGAAGGGTCTTCCCGTTTAGGTGTTCGAGCTTCCCTAGAAGTAGTTTCTCCGGAGCCAAGGTTGGTAATGCAGCGAGAAACCTGGCGAGCATCTTCATTAACTGCCCAATGTCCTCCCTGGTGTGACTTATCAACAACTGAAGAAGGGGTTACTACTTCCTCGGTATCAGCACAGCCAAATACCTACTACAGTGACTTGAAGCTTGGTATAAATGAGGGATCTATCCCAACCTTGGAGATTGGAAGTCGCATCAAGTATCGATTAGAAAACTACAGCGATCAGCCAGTATATTTTATGATGGTGGGTTTTGATACCAGTAGTAAAGCCATCGCTCTTTATCAGATTCAACCTTTGGAAGCAGGGAGCCAGCCTAACGAAAAACCAATTATCAAAGAGGGGATGATTTCACCAGGAGAAACCCTAACTATACCCCAAGATACCGCTGCTTTTAATTGGATTATTTCTGGTCTACCTGGCATTGCAGAAATCCAACTAATTTGCAGTCTGGCACCTTTTCCTAAGGCAATTAAGGCACTACAAGCTGCAAGACATCCCCAAGGAGAAGGAGAGCGCATTGGTAATTTATTTTATCCTCTGCCAATAGTGCAGGCTCTGCTGCAAGACTTACATGATGCCAGTGCAGTTGCTCCGGAGGTAATCGGTAGTATCTCTGACAACTATGCTTTGGATGTAAATACTTGGGCAACTCTGAGTTTTATATATCAGGTAGTCTAGTCAGAAAGGAAGCAAGTTTGTACAGTAAGCTTTTTCAAGCTTCTTCAGGATTGATAGGAGCAGTTTTGAGTTGAGTCAAAGCCAAGCTGGCAACTGCTAAACTCAAGCGCACCTGTTCCATTTGAGATAACTCTGTCCATTCCGCAGCTTTTACCGGTTCTGTTCCTCCTCGCATTGCATAAGCTAAAGGACGAGCCAAGACCAATAGGTCGTCTTTTGTCCAGTTGGGCAGTAATGGCTGGACACATAACACCAGCTGTTCTACCAAAGATATTTTAGTCGAAAAAATCTCTTGGGCTTTGTTCGCGATCGCTTCTAGCCAGACCTGAGGTATATTAATATCAAACTGCTCTGATAACAATGCCTGTAAAGAATCAGTTGCTGGGGTTAAAGGTGATGCCCAACATTGATGCAACTGCTTGAAGAATTCTTGCGATGCACCAGCAATTTCCTCTTCATCTTGCCAAGGCTCTCGTGAAAATCCTTGTTCGAGTTCCTCGAAGTAATCTTGTGCCTCTAGTTCAGCCGGATTCCAAGGATAATGCTCATCCTGAACTTGTAAAAGTGCTTCTAATAATTCTAATTGTGTTGGAGTCAAAGCATCCTCATAATCTTGATATTGAGTGGGTTGGCTGCTCATAGTGTCTCGTTGTGGTTGATTAGCAGATTTGGCCTGATATTAATAGCTACATCAGTACTCAAGGGAGTTCCGTAATAGCTCATAAAATACACGATATTTTTACAAGATCAAAGCGGTTATCGGTTAGCACAAACCTATTGCTCTGAAGGCAGAAGGCAGAAGGCAGTCCCGATGAAAAAATTTTTTTTCACTACTATGCATGAAAATCCTTCTCTCCGCGTCTCCGTGTCTCCGTGTCTCCGTGTCCCCGCGTCCCCGCGTCTCTTTCAAGTCAGTCAGAAGTTTGTAAGGTTTCAATGATAAACTCTAGAGCTTGACCTTGGGTGCTGCCAAATTTGAGCTGGACACCGGATTGTAATTGTACTTCCTGATGATGAATCTTTTGCCAACTTTTACTATCAGGACGTAACATAAGTGTGCCGTAGCGAGAGAAATCTCGCAAAAAGTAAGTGCTACGAGCCTCTTGAACATTCGATTGATCACGGCAGATGATTTCTGCATGTTGTTGAGAAACCCAGCGCTCCCCAATCACCAAATCATTTTCCTGGCGACGCCCCACTCGCATCAACCCTCCCCGAATCTGCCAAACATGAGCAGTTGAGCTCAGAGAGCGCAAAGAGGCAACAACGCTTGGAGATCTAACCCAGCTAAGGGGTGTGTTAGGCGGTAGCTCTGTAATCCCTTCTTCTATTGGTTTAATTAACTCTCCTTCAAATTCAGGATGCATATAAAGTACAGGCAAAGTCCAAGCCGGTTGGTTAAACTTATAAAGTGTTAATAGTTTCTGCCTAGCTACTGCTACAGCCTGATCAATTGGCATTCGGAGGGCAAGAGCCTGAGCAAGAGCTTGGATAAAACTGAGTGCTTCGTGATCGGCAATTGAGTCACGCATCCCTAAGACAGCCGGAACACCGTGGTGGATTAGTACCTCGGCTAAACTGCTGCGGGGTACAGCTTGGGAACCCACTTGGTCGGATTGAGCTCCCCAACAAGCATTAAACACTGCCAAAGTGACTTGATTGCGCACTAGAACTTGAGCAAGTTCTGTACCGTTCATTGCAGCATCCTCATGCAAAAACAACAAACCGCCGTCTGGTCCTGGTTCACCATGACCAGCATAAAACAGAATATTGTAATCCCCACTTTCTAAGGTCTCGATCAGTTGTGCTGGTGTTGGTTGTAGTAAAGTATGCACATGGCTGGAAACTGGTGTCACAAAGACTTCACTACTAATGGCATTTGATGGTTCAACCGCTTTGAGAACCCTCTCCAGAGCGATTGCTTCTTGTTCCAACTGCAAATGCTTAGTTGTCTGGTTATCTTGTCCCAGTACTAGCAAAATATTGAGAGACTGATGAGAATAGGTAAAGGGCTTAAGGGGATCAACAATACTAGTGGTACGGCTAAACAGTAGTTGCTGGGAAAGGGAAATTGCCTGTTGACCCACTGTTGGTTGCATAATTTCCCAAGGTAAAGGGATTAAATCTGGATCACGAATTTCTAGTCGCAAGCGCAGGGGTTTATTTTGCCCTCTGGCAATACCTCTACTTTCCGCCAGAGCATTTTGAATCGGAGCATCAAATAGCCAAGACCATAAATCAATGCCCAAATGCTGCATGAGGCGACCACTGTAACTAGGTTCCTGACTAGAAAAGCCAATGTTACCATCAGTGGAGTTTGTTGGGGAAGAGAGAGGAAGATGATGGCTAAAAGGGACATGGGGTAACCCCCCAACCACAAACATCTCCTGCCACAACAACCAAGTCTGAGTCATGGCTTGGGGGAAGGTAGAGTCATGGTGAACATAGCCTCCTGGATAAGGTGCTTTAAGTACCCAGATGGCAAAATTGTCA
>JAAHHL010000759.1 GCA_010672185.1 Caldora sp. SIO3E6
TAAATGACTAAACAGGAAAATGACATTATCAAAGAGTTTTCGGAGTTTCGTATCTATGTAGACCGCCAGAAGCTCGAACCTGATCCAAAGTTGGCAAGGAAGCTCAAAAGCTTGGTTGATGTTGCTGCTTTCAGGGGTAACCAAGATGCCTGGGCTAGATACTTCCTGCTGCTGGCAGCTTTTTATGGAGGAGGGCTGGGGAATGCTCAAGGTAGAGGAAAGAAGAAAGAAAAAGCTAAAGATAGGCTTATCCTGGACATTCTTAGGGAAACTTTTGCTTCATCCAGCCTAGAGTCCCTCATCGAATATTTGGTTAAACAAGCTTCTGAGCCTAACCAAGGGGTTCAGACAATTTATCATCAGCTTGTAGCAGGGCAAAATTCACTAGAGGTGGCTAAGTTCCTATCTAATCCGGCTCCAGACGCCAATGCATTTCTAGTGGTTCACTTGCAAAAAATCGGCTGGTATGCTGCTAGAAAATTTTACACACAGCGGATTGATTTATCACCCTCTCTCAAGCAGCGATATCCTTTGGAGGAATGTTGTCAAATCGCCAACCAAGGAGCTAGCCAACCCACTAAGCTACTTAAGCAATTTGATTTTCAGTACAAAAATACTATCAAAACCTATGCCAATGCCAGAATTTTTGGAGTAGTCAAAAATAAAATAGACCGGGATAACTTGCAAGCAAGGACAAAAAGTTTTTCTGATTATGGCTTGTTGAGACATATCCGAAAAAAAGAACTTAGAGAAGCTCTAACTTCTAGCGGCAATGGTCTAATTCAATGCTTCTGTTTAGCGATACAGTGCTACCAAGAAATTTATCAGCCTAGACAAAATAGTTCCAATCGACTGCAACCACCAACTCAAGAGCAACTTCAAGCAATTGCTGCTCGCTATAACCAACTACGGCAGCAGTTCAATCTTTCAGAATCTGCGACGGGGGAAAGTATTCAAGATTGGCTACTCACCGCAGCCCAGGCTGTACGTGATTACCGCAGTCAAAGTGTTGATTGTAGTACCGAATATGTTGGTGAGTTAGGTAATGATTTACCCGATTCCATCGATGCTTTAATACAAACAGAAGCGATCGCTCATCTCAAAACGGCTTTTGAACAAGCTTTTTCTGGATTACCTAAGCCTGTGCAAGACAGTCTCAGGCTTTGGCTGGGTTTAGGGTTCACCCAAGAGGATGTAGCGAGGTTATTTGGTTCGTCGCTGGGCTGGCAAACCCAGTCTCAGTTCTCCCGTAATATTGGTAAATACAGGAAAAAGATCCTACCGCAGGCTGTAATTCAGAATTTAAGTAAAACCTATCCTGAAATTTTGGGTTCTCCTAAGAAGATAGACCAAATTAGCTCTCGATTGCAGGATGAGATCAAGGAATATACGAGGGAATTTTGTCAGTCTTATTTTTACCCACCTTTAGCAGCCCAGTGGCAGCAATTGGAGCAGGAGGAAAGACTTATCCTCGAAAGATACCACCGTTTGAGGTGGGATGAACAACAAATAGCCGAGAAGCTCAATAGCTCAGTATCTGAAGTTAAGTCAAAACTGAGCAATAGCCAAGAAAAATTACGTACCAGTTTGGAGTTATATATCGAAACTACTTTCAATATCCAGCTAAGTGTATGCAATTCTGCTCAGCCAAAGTTAACCAAGTTTGTTGAGATGTGGCTAGTAGAAGAAGGTAGAGAGGAGGCTCCAAGGCAGTCATCATGAAAAAATTCACCACTATGAATGAAAATCCTTCTCGACCCGTCCCCGCGTCCCCGCGTCCCCGCGTCCCTGCGTCTCTTGTTAAAAAGATTAGGAGTTAAAGATAATGTTGAGTTTTAGTGATTTAAAGATTCTTGAGCCTGAGCAACTATGGCAAGAATTTTCTGTAGAAGAACAAACTGAAGCATGGCAGCAGTCTCAAAAACAGGCTTACTCTAATGATGCTGCTTGTTGGAGAGCCTATCAGAACTATATTTGTCTGAAAAAGTTTGAGGCTTGGTTGACTACAGAAGCCGATATACAGGATAGACCAAAAGTTTGGCCAGAGCCCAGGGAATTGTCTAGTTTCTGGGAATTAGTTAACGGTAGTGCGATCGCATTGGGTAAAATGCGGTTGTTACTGGTTCCTGATGAAGCCCTTAATTTGCAGGAGTTGTGTGTTCCTCAGGAGTGGGTTGATATACCTGAGTGGGCAACTGACTATTATTTAGCTATCCAACAAAACATGGAGGAGCGTTGGTTTAGGGTGGTGGGGTATGCTACTTATGCTCAGCTCAAACATGAGGGAGATTACGACCCGATGGATCGTACTTACTGTTTGGCGCGGGAGAAATTAATTCAAGATTTGAATGTAATATGGCTCACTAGGGAATTATCTCCTAGTCGTGAGTTAGCTGTGGAAGGTCTAAAGGCTTTACCGGAAGCAGAGGCAGTAAAGTTACTCAACCAACTCAGTCAACCATCTCTTTATTCACCCCGGCTTGATGTGCCTTTTGTAGAGTGGGGGGCATTAATTGCTAATCCTCGTTGGAGACAGCAGCTTTATCAACGACGCACCAGTGAAGTGCAAGTAAGTGCCTCGGCAACTGCGTCTAAAAAGTGGAGAAAGTTAAGTGAGTGGGCTCAGGAAGCTTTAGCAGCTGGGGGGCAGGTAATTGATGAGTTAACAGGTTTCTCTAGCCTTACCCCAGCTACTGCTAGGGGTGTTACGGCAACTCCATTCAAGGAACGAATTACTTTCGGAGAATCTGTTGTAGAGCTAATTGTGATTTTTGAACCCAAAGCTGAGCAGGAATGTCGTGTTCGGCTCAAAGTACAACCAACTGATGGGCAAACGACTTTACCCCCTAATCTCCGACTGAGTGCTGTTGATGAGTCGGAAACTAATCGTGAGGAAGTTAAGGCAAGTGATGCTTCTCCTGCTCTTGAGCTACCACCCTTAATTTTTGACAAGGGAGAGCGATTTACTGTTCAAGTTTCTCTTGAAGGATTCAAGCCCTTCGAGCAAAGTGTTGAAGTTGAAGTGAGCCCATGATGCTTAGATAAGCTCTAATTCCTCTATCTTAGCTCCCTGCTTTTTCCCGCAACTCTATTCCTCGTCAAAATTGTGCAGGGGCGGGTTTAGTCAAGGTGCTGGCTATGTGACAGTTTAATACCGAAAAAATCCCTTCTGCACATTTGCATGTAGAAAACTGCAAAAAATAATAGAAAACTGGCCAAATTCAGTATTCAATGTATTTCAAGTTACTGCTTGATATAGAAAATTACGCAAATACCGATTGTGCCAGTTGGGATCAGAATGTTATGTCAAGATTTCATAATGAGCAGGGTAAATAATATGAATGTTGCGTTATATTAGGCGATCGCAGTAAGCTAGATTACTCTCAGAGTTTTTATTGCCAGGAAGCTCAAATTATCGTAAAAAGAATGACGCTGATTACAAGAGTCTGCTCTATCATCAGCCTAAAATCAGCCAAAGATAATCAACAGTGCAGAAACCATGCGGCGGGATACTCCAACTTTTAACGAGACTCTTAACCAATTAAAAGCAGGCTCTGCCAAGCTCTGGATGCTACTGGTGGGGGTGAATCAATATCAAAAGCCTTGGAACTCTTTGGATTATGCCGTTGCTGACTGTCAAGGATTAAAAGAGGCGCTGGAAAAAGCAACCGAGCAATTCAAAAACCGAGAATTTTTGGTTCATCATGATGGTGCTAATTTACCTCCGAGGCTAGACAATGTACTAGAGAGTTTGCAGCAAATTGCCTCAAAAGCCAACTCCCTAGATGTCATCTTGTTTTACTTCGCTGGACACGGGAAGATAGAAAAGGGAAGTCAGGAACCATTTCTGTGTTTAGCAGATACTCAACCAGGAAACTTGTTTAATACCGGTTTGGCTCTAGATGAAGTGTTACAACAGTTCCGGGATTGTTCGGCTTGTAAGCAGTTAGTCTTGCTGGATGCTTGTCATAGTGGCGGTATTATTAGCGTATTGGGTAAGACAAGAGCCACAGAGAAGAACCACTTTGGGGCAATATATACTCCAGATCGGGATTTTCTTGCATTACTTCATTAGCTCCGTCAGAATAACACATGGCCACTAATAAGTCTCCACTCAAAATTTGCGATCGCCAAGACTCGGAGCTAAAGGAGGCAAGGCTTGGCTTTAACTCCATGAGTTTTTCATACGCCTGTTGAATTTCTTGGGGATTGTTTGAGTTGTAAG
>JAAHHL010000076.1 GCA_010672185.1 Caldora sp. SIO3E6
TCCACCTGCCACCTACCACCTGTCACCTAAAAGGTAAACTGTTGAAATCAGCTCTATCCCTAAACTATCCTATGGCTACATTTTTATTAGAAGTTGGTACAGAAGAATTACCCGCAGATTTTATTGCCAGTGCGATCGCTCAGTGGCAATCCCTTATCCCGAAAACCTTAGAGGAACAATTTTTGACTCCAGAAGGGATTGAAGTCTACGGTACTCCCCGACGACTTGCGGTACTAATTCAAGGATTGCCAAAGCAGCAGCCTAATCGAGAGGAAGAGGTGAAGGGACCCCCTGCCAAGGCGGCATTTAAAAATGGTGAACCGACTAAAGCAGCTCAAGGGTTTGCAAGGAAGCAAGGGGTAGAGCTAGATGATTTGGAAGTCAGAGATACGAATAAGGGGGAATTTGTCTTTGTACTGAAGAAAATTGCCGGTCGTCCCGCTACAGAAATTTTAACTCAACTGATTCCGCAGTGGATTTTTGGTTTGGAAGGGAGACGGTTTATGCGTTGGGCGGATGGGGATTTGCGGTTTCCTCGACCGATTCGCTGGCTAGTTTCCCTGTTGGATAATACCTTGTTGCCGGTACAATTAGTTAATGGTTCCGAGAGCATCAACAGCGATCGCTTTTCCCAGGGACATCGCATCTTGCATCCAGAACCAGTGGAGATTTCCCAGGCAGCTGATTATGTTTCCTGTCTCCAGGCTGCTTCTGTAGCAGTGGCTCCCGAGGAACGGCGGCAAAAAATTCAAGCACAAGTAGAGTCAGCAGCCCAAAAGTTAGGTGGTTATACCCCCATGTATCCAGATTTGTGGGCAGAAGTAACTAATCTAGTAGAATGGCCGACAGCGGTTATCGGCAAATTTGACTCGGAATTCTTGGATTTGCCTCTAGAAGTAGTGACTACAGTGATGGTAACTCATCAACGCTACTTTCCAGTTTTCCAAGATACCACCGCCACTAAATTAATTCCCCATTTTATTACCATTGGTAACGGCAACCCTGCCAAATCCGAGATTATTGCTGCCGGTAATGAACGGGTAATCAGAGCTAGATTAGCAGATGGTCAGTTTTTCTACAAAGCCGACTTAAAATCCCCCTTGGAAACTTACTTACCTCAACTAGAAAAGGTCACCTTCCAGCAAGATTTGGGTTCGGTACGCCAAAAAGTGGGACGAATTGAGCAGATTGCAGGGCAAATTGCTGAGGAGTTAGAACTAACTACAACCCAATGTACTGATATTCAACGAGCCGCTAGTTTGTGTAAAGCCGACTTAGTAACCCAAATGGTATACGAGTTTCCCGAATTACAAGGGATTATGGGGGAAAAATATGCCGCTGCTAGTGGAGAATCCCCAGCAGTAGCAACTGCTATGGTTGAACATTATTTACCCAAAGGAGCAGGAGACAAGTTACCTCAAACCCTAACTGGTCAAGTAGTAGGTATTGCTGATAGGTTGGATACCTTAGTCAGTATCTTTGGCTTGGGAATGTTACCCACTGGTTCCTCCGACCCCTTTGCCCTGCGCCGTGCAGCTAATGCCGTAGTTAATATTACTTGGGAAGCCGACTTACCGATTAACTTGCAGCAGTTGTTACAAACTATTGCAACGGATTTTGTTGCCACCTTTCCCGATAAAACTTCTCCAGTGGAGTTGTTACTAGAGTTTTTCCTACAACGCATCCGCACCCTACTGCAAGAAGAGAGAAATATTGACTATGATTTAGTCAATGCAGTTTTAGGAGAGAATGATCTAGAATATCGAGAGAGAGCCTTAAAAGATTTATTAGATGTACGCGATCGCGCTCTATTTCTCCAATCAATTCGGGATAATGGAAATTTAGACAAGATCTACGAAACTGTCAACCGTTCTACCCGTCTGGCGGCTCAGGGAGATTTGGATACCCATCAACTAGAGCCAGCACCGATAGTTAATACGGAACTATTCCAGAAACCGAGTGAGCAAAGGTTTTATGACGCTTTGGTAGCACTAGTGCCTCAAACCCAAGCCTCTCAACAACAGCGAGATTACCAGAATTTAGTGAAGGCTCTAACTGAAATTACTCCGAAAGTGAGTACTTTCTTTGATGGAGAAGAAAGTGTCCTAGTCATGGATCCTAACCCAGAAATCCAGCGCAATCGGCTGAACTTGCTGGGTTTACTCCGGAATCATGCGCGGGTATTGGCAGATTTTGGAGCAATTGTTAAGTAGGGTTTGCTGAATAAGTAATAAGCAGTAGTAGGACTTCAGTCCAAAAAGAAGCCCTAAATAGGGTTTGCTGTATAAGTAACAAGTAACAAGTAACAAATAACAAAGGAGTGAAGAATTTATCAGCGCGTGAGTGAGCACTTACATCCCCCAAGGTTACCTAGGTATTTGCCAATTTTACCAGGTAATCCCTAATAAAATCTTTACTTATTACTTATTACTTATTACTTATTACTTATTACTTATTACTTATTCCTGCATTCCCGCATATAACAATCGTGTAAACAACCTTGCACCATCGTCCTCTTTCAGCTCAGCATAGGAGGGAAACTCACGAATACCGACTACCCGTAAATCAGACAATAACTCTGGATGAAATTGGCAGGTGAAAGAACGTCGCACTTCTTTGCTCTCAAAATCTTTGTAGTTAATACAAGTAGCAGAACATTCCGTTACCACTTCACCATGCTCAGTAGTAGAACATAAAATTTCGATGGCATCAGGAAGCTTAATGATCCAAGATAAAGGGCTATTGGCGACGATATGACGACAGGGAATAAGGGCATTATGAATTAGTTGATAAGCCCAATTCGCAAATAAAATAGCTTCCTCGTTTACCTCATCGGAGTGGAACATGGCAATATTCAGTTCTTTCTCATATTCAATTGAGGTATCAATCACTCCTTCATGTTCATCAGCGGTAACCTCATGAGCCATAATCAACTCTTCGGGAATATCGGAGTTGAGAGCATCGGGAGATTGATAATGTTGTAGCTGGCGATCGCCTACTTCTTTAGTTTCGTTCTCGGCAACGGCAAACTCCGGATGTTCCCAATTATCTGCTACAATAGCCCCACTTTTCTTCTTGACAATTAAAGAGTTACCAACTGATTGGATTTTCTGAAAAACATTCTTGAGCATTCTTAATACTCTACCATCGGCATCGTTAGCTAAAGCCTCCATAGCCAAAACGGCTTTAACTGCCTTTTGAATTAAACTAATATGGGCCTGAGCTACCAGTTGATGTCCCAGACAAATAAACACCGCAGGGGCACTGGTAGGAGTGCGAGCTAAGAGAATTTGTTCCACTAACTCAATCAGTTCCTTGTGGGAACAATTAGAACTGTTAAAAGATTCGGTATTACGGACAGAAGGATCTCCCCCCTCAACTACAATTGCTAAACTAGAACTAATGATCGGAACTAGCTTCTCGGTGTCAAAAAGTCCTGAAGACCAAAGGGGCAAGAGAATGGAATCACAATCGGCGATTTTTTGGGCGAGGAAAGCAACGTTAACCGAAGCGCGAACATCCTCCCCAAGATGATTATAACCCACATGTTCCCAAGGCTCAATAATGGTAATTGTGTTACGGAATAACTGAGGATTACTCATCAGGTAAGTAAATGCTTCCTCAGAATCAATAACTTTTTCTAAAGGTTTATCTAACCCCCACTTAAATTCAGGATTATCATCACGTAAAGATTCCTCACCAAGGGGATTAGGAGAATGCCTGTCCGCTAAAAATCGACCAAGTAAAATATGAATGGATTCAAATTCCGAGCCTCCTTGGCTTAAATAACCAGGCTTTAATCTCCAATTTGCCGTATCCGTTGGTTGAGGTGTGCTAGAACCCATGAGTAGTATTTTGAACTGAATAGTTTTGTGAATTAACAGTGCCGTATTGTATAGTATTTTTCGCTACAGGACAATGGTAAGCTCACAATCCTATTGAATAGAGGCAAATTATGGTACAAATTGAGCTACATTTATATGTTAGAGACTTCAGTCTTAGTTAAGAGCCTTCCCACTAGCGGCACACCATCCGCTACGGGAGAAACAATATCATTCCCAATTCCCGATTCCCGATTCCCAATTCCCGATTCCCAATTCCCAATTCCCAATTCCCAATTCCCAATTCCCAATTCCCAATTCCCGATTCCCAATTCCCAATTCCCGATAGCATTTAAGTACATTTGTTCTATAAAATAACCATGAACAATTACGAAATTGAAAGCCAAGAATGGTGGGTTCAACGGTGGAATGATTTACTCAACTCTTATCGCTTTAAGAAGCGCTTGGAAAGAGGGCGGAAATATGCTAAAGAAGGTAATATTCTCAGTATTGAATTTCCCAGCTCAGAAGTAGTAGCGAAGGTACAAGGTACAGCACCTGAACCTTACGAACTTTCTATTTCCATTGATCCTTTCACAGATGAAGACTGGGATTATGTAGTAAGTACCTTAGCAGAAGAAGCAATTTATTCGGCCCAACTGTTGGCAGGAGAAATGCCCCACAATATTGAGCAAGTATTTACCGCCAATGGTTTGAGCCTGTTTCCTTTTACCCTAGCTGATGTTCATTCCCACTGCACTTGTCCTGACCCCAAAAATCCTTGCAAGCATATTGCCGCAGTTTACTATGAATTAGGCGATCGCTTTAGTGAAGATCCTTTTGTCTTATTCCAGTTGCGGGGACGCACGAGAGCCCAAATCCTGGATAAATTACGTCAGCTGCGGAGTAAGGAAGTAGAGGAGGAGATGGTAACGGAGGAAGCCTCTAGCCTCACCTCTCAATCTCCTGTTAATGAAGCCCAGTTTAGGGAAGGAGAGGGTAGTATAGAAGAAGAATCTGCCCTTAATATTCATCAATTTTGGCAATACGATGAACCCTTAGACTCTTCCCTAGTTGTGATTGCCCCCCCCCAAGATAGTCGTACTGTTCTGGATGTCCTGGGGACAATTCCTTTAGCTGCTGCTGATGCTCCCCTTATGGAGTATCTGAAGGAAGTTTATCAGACAGTTAGTCAAAAGGCGATGATGTCGGCACTGAATTCTTAGGTGTTAAGTGTTAGAGCAGTTCTTGTATCCGTGAGGTATATGCAAGATTTATATACATTGATCAAGAAAATCAAGAAAGCTCCTTCTATGTATCTAGGACAGCACTCAATTATTTGCTTACAAGCTTTTTTGTCGGGCTATAGTGTAGCCAAGCATGAGTTGGGGGAGCAATCTACGGAACAAGAGCAGGACTTTAGAGAATTTCCTGAATGGATAAGAAAAAGATTCAATATTCAAACTAGCCAATCTTGGGCTAGTGTCATTCTATTTTACTCTGAAGATGAGAGAAAGGCACTAGATAAATTTTTTCAACTGTTTGAAGAATTTTTAATTCGTAATGGTTCTCTAGAAATTCTCAGTGGAGGTGAATTGGAGTCAGACGTTTTCCCATGAACAACAAGCGATCGCGCTGGTCATGATTGCGTTCTGTATCAAAAATTATCCCTACTTCAATATCTCCTTCAACAGATTAAATAATATCTGCTATTGTCTGTAAATTCTTAAAGTAAAATAAGTTGATCTATCTGTGCTCTGGTTCCAAATTTTTATATCATAATATCCAGAAGACAGGTAAAAATTTCTTAATTCATCTGAGCCTGAATTCGTCCTTTTTGAATTCTTAACATAATTTCCACTAGAATCTATTATTTCAAAATCTCCATTTGCTTCCATATCTTTAAGATAAATATTAAAACGACTTCCATTAGGGACATAAAGTCTGTAATGAACAGGATTATCTCTGTTATTCATTTGGCTAAGGTAGCCTCGATATTTCACATCAGAATTATCTGGTATAGAATATGGATAACCATTCAGCGTATTTTTGTAAGTATCTCGTTGATCTTTGTAAGTATTCCGTTGATCTTCATAAGTATCTCGTTGTTCTTTGTAAGAATCTCGTTCTTGAAGCAAACAATCAATCTTTTTTCCTAAAGAAGCAACTTTATTTTCTACGTCAATTGGATTTAATTTATTCTTTTGGCAATTATTTAAAGTTATTTTTTTATTGAATGCAGAGATTGTTTCTTCAACTTCAGAACGCTCCTTTTCCAAGTCATCAATTTTACTTTGCGTGTCAAAATTAAGCCGTTGAAGGTTATCAATATTTTGGTATTGGTCGTAGGCAAAGTATCCTAGTCCAGCTATTCCTGCAGTGAGTAAGTAACAAAAAGTAGTAATAATTTGGATTTTTCCCTTTCGGTTTGTAATCTCGGCGGTAAGGTCTTTGATTTTTCTCTCTAGTTTTGTAGTATCACCCAATCGAGGAGTATGAGGAAACTCAGCAAGTGTTTCAGTTTGGTCACAATGCCTACCTCTCATAGCTTCCCAACTGCTTTCTAGGAATGCTGACTTACACCTAGCACAAAATACAACGCGATCCCCATGCTTGAGCGTCTCCTTGGTGAAAGGATCTCTGCGTCCTTCACGAAGGAATCTCTCATGCCTGCCTTCATTCACCTCATGGATATGCACACTCATAATTCAAACTTGTCCTTAACTTGAAGCAGGAGGCAGTGTATTACTAGTAAGCACATAGCCTCTACATTCACGGGAGTCAGCCCCGTAGAATGCACGCCATATCTGCTTGTGCGGGTTCAATACGATCGCAAACTGCCAATCATTTCCAAACAGAAACTTCTGTGTTGTGCGATCAGTACCTGACATAAAAACATCTAAATTATTTGGATGGGTGTGATACCATCCAATAACCTGTAACTGTGTAGCCAACAGATCCATATCATCAAGCATTTCTTTCCACGTCTCGTGAGTAACTTCTAAATAACCGGCGCTGCCTATTGCTAATCTTCCTGGAATTGATTGCTCAGCAATTGCATAGACAACACCTGTATCTGGATTGCGAAAAGCATGACCCAAAATAATTCCACCTTGCTCGACAACATTATCAGAGGTCTTTCTTCCCCAACTAATGTGGTTTTGAATCACATCAAAAGCGTTCATTGTTAGGTAAAACTCATATCCCAGAGAAAAATCTTGCTCTCTTCTGAAGTCTGAGTTTAAATTGTTTACAATTGGCAGATCGGTCTTTTGCTTTTCCGCAGGAGAGTACGGTGGCTTAGACTCCTTAACCTCAAACTTAACCCTCCTTAATGACTGTTGACTTTGTATTGGTTGAAACTTATGGGGTTTCTGAGATTGAACATTTCTGTTCGACACTATGTGAAATGTCTTGTCACTTGGCAATTGAACATTGTCAGTAGGGAATCTCCCATTATGGCGCTCGCTATTGTACCATTCTGCTGCTTGGCGATTGGCAATATTTTTAGCATCTAGTTTGATATAACCATCCTCATATTTAAGGGAACGAGCTACCCGCAAGATATAACTTCCAATATTTTTCTCTGGCGGTTCTCCATCAATGTAATCAATCCATTTACTTCTGTTCCATCTTCCAAAAGGTTTTTTGGGTTGGGTAAAATGAGGATGAAAAATTATGGGAAAATTTCCTATCAATTGGATTTGAGGTAGGGTGCTTCCTGCTATTTTATATTCCAAAAGAAAATTAAAAGGAGTTTTCTTTTCTCTTTCTTCTTGTCTAGTTTGCCCAATACCTCTTGGCTTAACTTCAAAAAAAAATCCTTGACAAAGTTGTAAGTAATTAGAAGAATAAATTATCCAACTCTTGATATTCATCTGAACATATATTACCCCCTCACAATGCATAAAGTTGATGGCAGGTACTTCAATGGTAGGCATAGAGTACTGTATTGCAGCCTGTTTTTCTTGATTCCTTTCCATATATCCCTCCAAAGGACTATCGTTCTATTGATTTACCCCTCTCTATGCAAGAGGGGTAATTTAAAGTTGCTATTGAATCTGAAACTTTTTCTTGCTCTCAGGCTGGATTGCAAATTTTGACTTGGTTGGATCGGGAAGATGCGTGTGATCGCATGGAAATAAATCACTAGTATTTTTACTCAAGAACCAGTCTTTCGCATCACTATTTGCAGCACTATCAGGATTTGTGATATCTATATCGAACTGTAGAGTGCGAATCATACGAATAACATGATGTCCTAGCCCTTCAGAAATGTCCCAACTTCCATAGCACCAGTTGCCGTTTCTATACCAGTTTGGATGATAAGGTGGCGGATTGGTTTGCATATTGATTAGTGGAGGACGATTCGGATAATCCTCTGATAGTTCCAGAGAAATGATGTGTTCGCTGCGATAGCTGGGTGTTGAGCTAATAATCGTCCGTATTTTCACAGTCAGTTCGTATGCTTCAACATAGGGGGGCTCACCCTTGACAGCCGTCCACTGAATGACATCGCCCCTAATATTAATCATTTCGCTGTGGTCATTTTTCAAACGAATTAAGCGAATTTCTTGAGGTGTAGCCAAATCTTTGTCCTCCATTAAATTCCTGCGTCGGTAGCAGGGACAACACGAATTGTATTGTGGTTTGGTTCTTGCACCTCAGCTTCTCGGAAGGTTTTACCAGGCTCGATCATGTTGCCACCTTTAATTGCTAGCCCATAGCCTTGAGAATTTGGGGTTATAAAATCGGCTGCGATCAGTTCCGCAACTGCTTCTTGTGCCGTAATACTGTCATCTAAATTCACAGTTAGCATTCTGCCATCTGTAGGATGAACGAAATTAACGTTAATGTCTGCCATTTTTAGCTTTGTGGATAAATCAAATTTGAATGAATGGATTGTCCAGAGATAGTTCGTAGTATTTGTAGTTGTGCTTTGAGTCATATACCGTAACTACATGACGGTAGGGCACACCTAGTTGTAAAAGGCTCATATTCAATAAATTTTCGGCTGTCTGAGTTAGATTAAACTCCAACACAGTACGTTTGGGGGATACCTGCTCACTTCTACTAACATCACTTCTATCACCTCCTTTGGTTATGCAGTTTTTGCAGATAGTTTCTGTATCAAAGATCCGAAAGCTTGGTTTATTCAATTCAATCTCCGTACCACATGATTTACACGATACAGACTGAACAAACGTGCGATCAGAACGAAAATCGAGAGTGGCTCCTGCTCCTGACAATTCGTCTTTGGATACAAATTCCAGAAATTTCCTTAATGACATTGAATTGCTCAGTGGCAGTGGGATGATTTCTGGATAAGTGGCGTGTCCGTAGCAATTATCACTTTTGTTCAAAGTCAAGATGTCAAAATCATTTACTCTCCCTTGAAAATAGATTTTCTTGCCACTTTCAACCTTTTGACCACAAAGAAATTTCACAGCCTCCTGCACTTGAATAGCAGAGATAATAGACGATGTTACTTGTACGGTAGGCATTTTGCCTTCTTCAAACACACTACGTTTAAAATCATCACACGAGTATCGTCTTCTCGCTGCTGCTAGCTGCTCTTTTGTGGCTCCGCACTGATAGCAGGGTGCTTCCGGTGGAACATAAACTGTGACATGGCCTCCTAGTTCATAAATACCTGCATCGATCCACGGCGTATTAGCTAACCAGCAACGTCTATTAACTGCAAATCGTGTCTCTACATTATCTAAACAACCCAGCACTAGATCCATGGAGCGAAATATCCCTGTTCCCAATTCCCAGACAACATCTCCATGAAAATAGTCAATGCTTACATCTTCTTCCAAAGCAAGTTCTTTAGTTCGCATTGCAGCAACTTTTGCCTTCTTCTTTCCTTTATCTGCTTTGCGAAACAATACAGTCCGACTCAAATTAGAGGTAGATATTGTGTCAAAATCAGCGATATGAATATTGCCAATCCCTAAAAGAGCCAGGTTTTTTAGGGTTTCATTACCAATTGCTCCTGCACCGATAACAAAAACATGAGCATTTTTAAGTTTTTCTTGATTCCATCCAGGAATGCGTTTTTGCCGATCAAAAGGATTTTCTTCAATATCAATTACTTTATTAATCGAAAATTTTGTACTCATATCTAACTTCTCCATGTGTAACCACAGGCTTTGCACTTCCACAAACCGCTATCCAGCCTAGTAATGTTTACTCCTCGTCTAGAGTCTTCATTGGTGCCACAACGAACACATTTTTTTGGTCTGGTTTGAGTTATATTTTTAAATCTGCCAGTGTTAGGATTTTCCGCTGGTTGCACAACCGGTGCTTGCTGCGTTGAATCCACTACTTCAAATTTCTTCGGTGATCGCTGAGGAGAGTTTGGAGAAAACGTAGTTACGATAAATCGCCGCGTCCATTCATACAAAATTCTAAATTTATTAAGCATATAATTGGCAAAGTTGTGGATTTTTCGATTGGTCTGAAGCATTCAAAAAGGAAATGCACCAGTGTTTGAATTATTACCTTGCTTTACATTTTACAATGAATTTCTCAGATTCAGCAAGTGATGACCCATAGTGGCTAGAAGCAGCCACAAGTTTCTCCCCCTGGTGAACCAACTCAGAAACGCAAACCAATTAAGGAAATATTGACGGCGATTAAAGTTAATAAATGAGGAGAGGGGTGTCAGAAATACGAAGCTAAACAGCAATAGATTTTGGAGAGTATGACTCATTTGGTAGAAATTGACTTATTGCGAGCTGGGAAAACGCTGTAGAGCAGCCATTGATCAAGCCTCATCATTATCCTGGATTGCTTGGTTAATTTCTTCAGAGTGAGCGTTAGCATAAACCCAAGCATTAGCAAGATCCCTAGCACCCAGAGTAGGATAATTTTGCAGAAGATCAGCTTCAGAACTGCCCAGATTACGAGCTTGAACGAGAACCCAAATAGGAATACGAGTGTTGGTAATTCGAGCATCTCCTCCGCAAACACCGGGGGTTTTTTCAATGCCTGTCCAAATGTTGCTAGATTCCTGAAGTAGCTGAATCGCTTGAGCTTTTTCAGTTAAACTCAGAGCTAGAAGTTGGGATTTTATCTCGCGCAGGGTCATAGTAGAGGAATACAGACAAAAGTATATCGGCATCTTCAGGGTTATCCCAAATTTTAGCAAAGGCAGATTCACAAAGTTTAAGCGATCGCACACTACTTGACTTGGCGTTGATTATTTGCTACCATTTTATAATGGTAAAATGTAAGCACATATAGATTACCTCAAGAAAATCCCCACGTCCCCACGTCAGTGAAAACTTGCAAGTTAGATGCCTACAAGCTGATTAAACTGGTGCTAGTAATGCCTTCTCCATTTCCAGGAATGAATCCGTATTTAGAAAACCCTCAATTCTGGTCAGAGGTGCATCATCGTCTGATAACTGCCCTAGCCGATGCGATAGAATCTAATCTCAGCCTTAAGTATCGAGTGGCTATCGAAAAACGCACTTATCTCAGCAATCAGGAAGAGTCAGTGGAGGTAGGGATTCCTGATGTAGCTGTAACCTTTCACCAATCAACTCCAATTAACCAGACACTATCAACTGCCACTCTATCAGCTCAAGAGGAAGCAGTGATGGTAACTATACCAGTACCCCAAGAAATTAGGGAAGGTTATCTCGAAATTCGGGAAGCGTCAACAGGTTATGTGGTGACAACAATTGAAGTGCTTTCACCCACTAATAAACGCCGTGGTTTGGGGTATCAAGCATATCTACGCAAGCGTCAGGAAGTGCTCAGTACTCCTACTAATTTAATAGAAATTGACTTGCTTCGGGGTGGTAAACCTATGCCAACTGTGGGTGAGAGCCCCAAGACAGACTATCGAATCTTGATTGCTCTTGGTAATCGTCGCCCTTTAGCTCAATTGTATGGTTTTAGTATCCGACAGGAAATTCCTCAGTTTTCCCTGCCTTTGCTCTCAGGAGATACTGAACCCATAATAGATGTGCAGAGTTTGTTAGTGGGAATCTACCAACGAGCCAGGTTTGATCTGGCAATCGATTACAGCACAGAACCTGTACCTCGGCTGAAGGAAGAGGAGCGAATTTGGGCAGATGAACTTTTGCGACAGAAGGGACGACGCTAAAATCGGGTGGTAACTATAGCAGCAGTCCACCCCTACCTTGGACTGAGTTGGAGCCTCCTGCCTCCTGCCTCCTGCCTCCTGCCTCCTGCCTCCTGCCTCCTGCCTCCTGCCTCCTACCTTCATGCACTAGAGAATTTATATGCTGACAAACATTAGAGTTTTAATTGCCGCTTGTCAAGATTTGAATATTGATTTTGAATTTTTACATCCCGCTCGCAATTTTGTTAAAGTAATCATTAAGCATAAACCCTATTTTTTTGTTAACTATGCTACTCCTTTTAATACTCAATCAAACGCTAGAATTTTTCTAGACAAAGGCCACAACTATCATCTCTTAAAAGACAAAATAAATACCCCTAAAACCGTTTCTTTTTTGTCGCCTTTTTGTGAGCCTAATTATAGAGAATATCTAGATTATAGAGATATTGATGCCATAGTAGCAGAAATCAATAAAAGATTTGCAATGCCCGTCATTATTAAAAGCAATCAGGGCTATACTGGTAAAAATGTATTTTTTTGCCAAGACAGAGGAGAAGTAGAACTATCCATCAAACAAATATTTAACGTTAATAGTAAAGATTATGACTACGTGGCTTTAGCTCAAGAATATATTAATATATCTCATGAATATAGAGCCATTATTTTTAATGGTGAGTTACTGCTTCTGTATGAAAAAAATAAAGCCAACGCTAATTTTGTCGGCAACTTGTCTCCTCTTCACTGGGAGGGAGCCAAAGCAGTTCATATAACTGAAAGACAATTAATGTCTGAGATGGAGGAATTTATTAAGCCAATTTTCACTGAAATTCCTCTAATTTATGCTGGAGCTGATATAGCTATAGATGCAAATGGTAAATTTTGGTTGATTGAACTAAATTCTAGTCCCAATTATTCAATATTTATTCGAGATAATGAAGAGAGAATTGTTATAGAAATGTTTAAAAAAATGTTAAAAACATTTTCCCAGTGAGTCGTAGGTTGAGGCAAGGGGCTTAAGCCCCTTGTTCCTCCATTCAACGCGATCGCTTTTTCTCTCTGCCAGTCTTCAACGTGCCACACTAGAAGCAGCGATTTGGAAAAATCTCAGGAGGCTTGGTTGATGACAATCTCCACCGAGAAACAGGTTTGGACAGATAAGGAATTTATGGCACTGTCTCAGGATGGACATCGCTATGAGTTGGTAAATGAGGAACTAGTTGATATGGGTAATTCAGGAATGGAGCATGGTGGCATAGGCTCCTTTCTGGGGGGACTTCTGGCGATTTATGTTCGGCAGCACAAGTTGGGAACTGTTTGTGATTCGAGTACGGCATTTACCTTGAAAAACGGCAATAAGCGCTCGCCTGACGTATCCTTCGTTGCTAAAGAACGGCTCAAGGGTTTAAAGCGCCCACCTCGTGGTTTCTTTCAAGGCTCTCCTGATCTGGCAGTTGAAATTATCTCGCCTAACAACACATTTGAGGAAATTCACACCAAGATTGTGGAATATTTTGAGAATGGTACTCGTTTAGTCTGGGTAATCCATCCTGATGAAAAATATGTTCTAGTCTACCATTCCCCCGAACCCGATCGCTTCCTTCGTCCTCAAGATACCCTAGATGGTGAAGCGATCGTTCCTGGCTTTTCGGTATCTGTTGCTGAACTGTTTGAAGAGTGGGATTTTTAATGGAGAATTGAGAAGGTCGAATGAAGAATGATCAATGTGCCTTGCTTTGCTGCTTCGCTAAAGTTCCTTGGCAAATAATGGCAACTGTTACTAGTTTATTATGCTTCAATTATAATTCCCTAGCCCTAGCACACCTCAATTCTGAATTAACTAATCACTTAGCAAGTCAAAATTCAGAGTTGGTAGCTAAAACAGAAACCCAATTCTCAAATCCCAAATCCCAAATCCCAATTCTCAATTCCCAATTCCCAATTCCCAATTCTCAATTCTCAATTCTCAATTCTCAATTACCTCCAGATATCCCTTCCGGAATCCTTGAGCCAACTCCCCCTGATTTACCACCCTTACCAACAACACTACCAGAGACTCCCTCTCCGATTCTCCCCACTACACCAACTCCGGAAACTCCCGAAACCCCCTCAGAGTTGGGAGTCACAGTGAAAGTAGAGCGAGTGGAAGTCTTAGGCAGTACTGTCTTTGCTCCCACCGAGTTGGCAGCAGCAGTGGCAGAGTTTATGGGTAAGGAAGCCACTTTTGAAGAACTCCTAGAAATTCGCACTGTTATTGCCAAGTTGTATACCGATAATGGTTATACTACCTCTGGTGCTTTTCTCCCTCCCCAAGATTTAACAGATGGGGTGGTAATAGTTCAGGTGGTAGAAGGAGCCATAGAACAGATAGAGATTGAAGGATTAAAACACTTAAACGAAGGCTATGTGCGATCGCGTCTTGGCTTAGCTGCTCAACCACCCATCAATCTCCAACGTTTGGAAGAAGCTTTGCAACTACTCCAA
>JAAHHL010000760.1 GCA_010672185.1 Caldora sp. SIO3E6
TCTAATGGTAATGAATTGCTCTTTATCAAACCCGGTAGCAGTTTTTATCTAATTTTGGAAGAACCAGCTCCTAACCCTGCTATTGAACTACCACAACCATGGAAACCAGTAGCAATTAGCCAGGAACAACCTTCCCAACTGCAAGCTAATCAGGTTGTTCTCAAAGGTATTGCCTATGGTTCGCTTAACTATGGACTGGAATCTTACTATATTCCTGAAGAGCAACGGCAGCAAATTAAAGCTGAACTTACCAAGGCTCAGCAAGGCAACCCAAATCAGTCAGAACTTCCGTCTCCTATTGTCATAGAAATTAAAGTGAATGCTCAGGGTAATGCTGTACCAGTCAGCCTCTGGGCACAGTTTGGTGAAGCTGAGCAGCAAGAAGTTCGCCGGTATCACTTCTAAGCTTTTCACGAAAACCAATGTGTAAAAAGTTATATCAAAAATCAGTAATTATACTTAAAACAATCAAACCTTACTTCAGGTCATTTAATATTTGCAGTCAATTGATTGGATATATGAGAAGAAAAGAAAGCAATTTCGTATAACTGATTACAAAGAAATTTATAATGCAAGTATTAAATATTATTTATGCATTTCATGCAAGCTTAATAAAGGAATAACTAAAAATTCAGGTAAAATGTAGGAGAATCGGGAAAAAGAAGTCTTGTACAGCAAGCTTTTTAGCCTTTTTTACTGGTGGTTTATTTAGGGTTTGCTGCACTAGGCAAAATTTAACGGAAATAGTGTTATTATGTAAAATAAGTTATTGGTTCCTTAACAGTGAGGCTCAATTCATAGTTAGTAGTGTGGCTATCTGGCTTGGTTGGTTGACCCTCTATTAAACTTCGACGCCTCTCAAAATTAATCTCTGCTAGAGTCCCACCAAGATTGGATAAGGGAGCTACCCAAAGTTGCATAAACCATAAGAGTGGAAGTGTCTTACTCCGTGACATTACGGAGAAAGTGCAGGATGCTTGCACTACAAGCTGACAAAAATGGGATACTCCTGTTGAAAAGTCATGATTGGAATTGTCTCTTAACCTTTTCCCCTGAGATTAAATTTACCTAAATTCTTCAGAAGGAAAATAATTCTCCTTAAATAAGTTAAGGCTTATTTATAGGGGCAGGTAAGAGCTCAAGATGTAGTATTTGTGTTTTCTTAAGACTACAATTAAGCAATTGATACACTTAGCTCATTCCAGCTTGTTTTACTGAAAACTGCTATAGGTAAGAACAGTGGCAACTTACTTTAACATTGACAACATCATCACTGCTAGGGAAATCAATGCAGCAATCATTAACATTAGCGGACGTCAGCGGATGTTGTCGCAAAAAGCTGCCTTATTTGCCTTAAAACTAGTTTGTACTAAAGACAGCTGTCAGCAGGAGAAGCAGCGCCAAGAAATGTTAGCAGCAATTGATTTAATGGAAAGGTCACACAATGGACTGATTCATGGCAATCCAGAAATGAATTTACCAGGTAAACCCTCAAAAGAAGTCTGGAAAATTTATTTTGAAGCACCATATCATCTATCTCAAAAAATCTGGAACTATATTACTCAAGTTAGAGCCTTAGCTCAAGTAAATAGCACAGAACTAGATTTGGAAAACCCCCACTTAAAATATATTCTCCAGGTCTCGGAAACGGAACTTCTCGAAGCGCTAGATACTGTAGTTAGTCAGTATCAAAAAGAAAGCGAAGCACTTCAGTTGCACATTGAGATTAAACAGGCTCAACTTTATCAACAAAGTTGTACCGCTACTGCTACAGCCCATGCCCATGCTAAGCAACTAGAGGAAACCGTGCACAATTTACAGCGCACTCAATCTCAGCTAATTCAGGCAGAAAAGTTCTCTAGTATTGGTCAGATGGTAGCTGGTGTTGCTCATGAAATTAATAATCCTTTTAACTTTATTTACGGTAATCTGCAATGTGCAAAAGATTATATCCAGGACTTATTTGACTTAATCGATGCTTATCAGGAGCACTATCCTAACTCCCTACCAGCAATACAAGCTAAGATTGACGATATTGAACTAGATTTTTTGCAAGAAGACCTCCCCAAAATTATCGATTCGATGCAAATGGGAGCAAGTCGCATTCGTGAGATTATTCTGTCTTTGCGTAATTTCTCTCGTAGCGACCGGAGTTCCAAGCAGTTAGTGGATCTTCATCAAGGAATAGATAGTACCTTGCTTATTTTGCGCAATCGTCTCAAAGCTTGCGCTGAGCACCCAGAAGTAGAAATTATTAGAAACTACGGTAGTATACCAAAGATTGAGTGCTATCCTGGACAACTCAATCAAGTATTTATGAATATTTTGAGCAATGGGATTGATGCCTTAGAAGAAATACCTGACCATTTAGGTTATATTACTATTCACACCAGACTCAGTGATAATGGTTCTAGTGTTCTTATCCAAATCGCTGATAATGGACCAGGTATGACTCCAGAGGTTAAAGAAAAATTGTTTGAGCCATTTTTTACTACTAAACCCCTTGGTAAAGGTACTGGATTGGGATTAGCTATCAGCCACAAAATTGTGGTAGATACTCATAGAGGCAACATCAAGTGTGAGTCTGCCCCTGGAAAAGGTACGGAGTTTTTAATTGAAATTCCACTACAACCTAGTGCAATCAGGCAGGAAGCAGGAAGTAATAAGCATTAGAAGGCAGGAGGCAGGAGGCAGGAGGGACAAGAGTTTTCCCTACCTAAAAAGGGGTGAGCGAAAAAAAGGGTGGGGAGCGGAGGAGCGGAGGAGCAGAGGAGCGGAGGAAGAAGAATACAATTTTCCTTAACCCTTGGAGTATTTCCATATATAGGTTTTTTTTAGAACCACTACGCCATATATGGGAGTTGACAAAATGCACGACCTTTTAACTTGTCACCATTGCCTAAGACCTAACACCTAAACATAGATACCCATCTTCTAAATTAAGGATGCGATCAGCAATATCCAGAATGCGGTTGTCGTGAGTAACTAGTAAAATAGTACAGCCTTGTTCTTTAGCCAGCCGCTGCATCAACTCTACTACCTCTCTTCCTGATTTACTGTCAAGAGCAGCAGTTGGTTCATCTGCTAATACTAACTGTGGATTACTCACCAAAGCACGAGCGATCGCAACTCGCTGTTTTTGTCCCCCGGAGAGGCTATCTGGGTAGTAATCGATGCGATTGCTCAAGCCGACAGCGGTTAGTATAGCTGCGGATTTGGCAACTGCTTCTTGTTGAGAAAATTGGGGGTGGAGTTCGATCGACATCTGCACATTTTGGCGAGCAGTGAGAGATTTGAGTAAATTGTGACCCTGGAAGATGTAGCCAATGTTACGTCGTACTTCCACCATCTGGTTTTTTTTCGCTCCTACCAACTCCTGTCCCAATATAACCAGACTACCTTCTTGAGGCGATCGCAATCCTCCAATCAAGGTCAGCAAAGTAGTTTTTCCTGAACCCGAAGGTCCTGTCATCAACACAATTTCTCCTGAGAGGAGTTCCAAGTTGATATCAAACAGAGTCTGTTTGCGCAGTGCGCCTTTGCCGAAGAAATAGTTAAGGTTTCTAATCGAGACTACTGGCTGTTGAGACATCTTTGGGATTTTAGGTTTTAGGCCTGTCCATGCAGTTTAGCTTGAATCGCTTCAATTACCCCTTGTCTGCACAAAAGTGCAGGAAGGTAGTTCAATAATTGATAATGAACAATGGATAATGGATAATGACCTCTCAAGAGAAAGAAGAGGATTGAGCTTAAGGAAAATCTTTTCTTTTTATTTTCTTCATAAATGATAGCGTTAGCGGTAGCAAGGAACGAGCGTCAGAGGTCTTAAAGCAAATTAACCAATTATCCATTATCCATTATCCATTACAGCGCTTTGCGCTGTAACAAAGTACAGCAGACAAAAGTCCCCCTTTCCAAGGGGGATTTAGGGGGATAAACAATGTACCTCATAGCAGAGCAAACTGCTGTATCCATTGATAAGCAGTTGAGTCTATCCAAAGTTGTTCAGAAGCCCGACTTCTTGAAGAAGTCGGGCTTCTTGGAGTATTCTAGAAATGCGATCGCAAAATTCAAAACATAAGCCTTTCTCCCAAAGCAGCAGTAAATATGAAGGTAGTTCACCTAATACTCATCATCATCTTCCTGCTGAATTTCCATTTCCACTATTTCCCGCCACAACTCCAGAATTTTTTCGTTGCTTCCGGCTACTCTGAGGCA
>JAAHHL010000761.1 GCA_010672185.1 Caldora sp. SIO3E6
AGCAGCTCCTCCGAGATGTCGCGCTGATCGTCGTCGCCCAGCGCCTCGCGTCCGCGGTACACCGGGGCGGCACCCTCCAGGACGTCCTCCGGCAGCACCAGGTAGCCCCGGATCTCTTCCCCGCGGACCCGTGCATCCAGGCCGTCGGTCCCCGCACCCGCATCGGCGAGCTCGATAGTTATGCGCCTATAGACCCTCTGTGAACTCTGTGCCTCTGTGGTTCCATTGCCAGGATGCCTCATCTAAATGAGAAAAGCTATAAAATGATTACCTTACAGCTAGAGATAGACATTTCTGAAGACCGCCGTTTGACCATCCAGTTACCAGAAAATTGTCAGACAGGTAAACATCAAGTTGTCGTAGTACTTAACCCAGAAGATACTTCAGTAGAGAAGGCAAGTACTGAGCTAGAAAAATCCGAGGCTTTTCAGGCTTTTTTAGAATCTGTTGCTGAGCGAAAAGAGGTTTATCAACGGCTTGCAGATGCCTAAATTTGTTGAGAAAGATGTTGTAATAGCAATCCATGAGTATCTGATCAACGAGTTTGGGGGAAAGTCAGGTATCTTGGATGAAGGTTTGTTAGAATCAGCTCTTGCTCAACCACAGCAAACCTTTTTTGGTGAACTTCTGCATCCCACGATTGCCACTCAAGCATCAGCATATCTCTACCACTTAGCGAAGAATCACGCTTTTGAAGATGGCAACAAACGTACTGCTCTTGGTGTTACAGAAACTTTTATTAGATTAAATGGCTACAATCTTGACCTATCCAATGAAGAGTTATTTGAGTTAACCGTCAAAGTAGCTAAAGGAGAGTTGGAAAAGGTGGAAATAGCAAAAGTACTAGGGGCAAAACTGGTTAGAGTTTCATCATAAATCATCTTTACTATAAATTGTTATTTTGTGCTATGATTATTAAATAATGGGATAGGTGTGCGCCTATAGACTCTCTGTGAACTCTGTGCCTCTGTGGTTCAATCGTCAGTAGGTCTCTACGAAGGAATCTTTGATGTATCTATGGGAAGTAATAATAACCAGATTTGAGATTATCTGTTGTTCATATATAATTCGCTGAGCTAGTGTGCGCTTATAACTCTCTGTGAACTCTGCACCAAAATTCTAAAGCTTAGTATGATAATGAATAATACTTTCTGTATGATTCTAACCAATCCTAACTGAGGCTTCTATGGCTCTCAACTACCAAAAACAGCGTATTTCCATCACCGTTGATTCCCAGCTACTCCAAGAAATCGACCAACTAACCACTAACCGTTCTGCTGCTGTTGAACAAGGATTGCGCTTGTGGCGCCAACAGCACATTGAAGCACAATTACAGAAGTTTTACCAAAATCGCTCCCAGTCCGATATTAAACGTGAAGAAGAGTGGGCGCAATTTTCCCAAGAACAAATGGAAGAAATCTTAGAAGAGGAAGGACTTTGAAGTGACAACCAATACCTACCCTCGTCAAGGAGAAGTCTACCTAGTTAAAGCACTGCGAACTCTGGGAGATACAAAAAAACGTCCTGCTGTTGTCGTTTCTATCAATGTACGCAATCAATTTAAGGGAGATGTACTGGTTATTCCCTTTACTAGCGACTTGACTAGCGGTGAAACCCCAACTCGTGTCTTAATTCGGTGCGGGGAAGGTGGACTTGAATCTGATTCTCTGGCATTATGCGATAACATTTCAGCCGTCCGCAAAATTTATTTAGAACGTGGTCCTTATGGTGCAGTTGCTCCCGAATCTTTAGCAAGAATTCAACAAGCAATTCAGGTAGCAATTGGGGTATTTTAAAATTGATCATAACCAAATATCCCCTTCCCTAACTCACTGTAAAGGAGCCGTCGATATTGTAGTCTAACATTGCTTGCTGTACATCTCTAGGTCGTACTGCCCACTGCTGTTTTAACTCAAAGTCATCCCTTCTACCAGCTTGCCGCAGCACTGCATCAATTTCCCGCACTTCCTCATCTAGGCGCAGTTGTGTTGTCTCTTGAGGATTTGCGGCCAAAATTAAGATAGTTTTTCTCAAAGTCTTACTAGCTCCTCAGTAGTTAGGTTTATCTTTAAAATGCAGCTGAATAGACTAGTTTCCGGATTAGATTGAAGGGGTCTGTAGTGCGATCGCAAATCTTTATACAGATGTTGGTATCGAGCAGGTACATGAGAAAGTTAGTTCAAGTTATCGAAATTTATGGTTTGCCCTAAATCAGCATGACGTTCTCTATCTATGCCATTAAAAATTTCAGTAATTTCCTCATCATTTTTCCAGGCTCCAATTATAGCTTGTAGTTGTTCCCATTTTTCATCTGATTCAACTGGCAGATTATCGGGAATTTCGATAAAAATCTCCAGTCCATCGGGAACCGGGAGGGATTCTAAAATCTCTATGGTTTTGCCCCGTATAATTCCTTTTACTTTCATGATTTTTAGACTCCTGATTGCACTTAACAGAAAATGCTTACTTAATCATTTCAATCTATTTTCCAGTTTCCAGTTATTGCAAAGTTTCCTCAGTGATTTGCACAAACGTCTTTGTGGATATTTCCCCACCCTCGGCAGCAGCAACTCGTTCTGAAAGCAAAGACTTTAGCACATCCCATGCCTGTTGTTCATCTTGCTTAAGCTCAACAGGAAAAAGCCTTTCTAAAACATATTCCTTGATAGATTTTCCTTGCATAGCAGCCATCGCCTTAATCTGCTGATGCTGTTCTCCAGTGAGTTCAACGGTTAATCTACTCATATTTATCGTTAACCATATGCTTTCGTCTTTTGAGGGTAACAAAAAATGTAAAAATGTACAATATTTTGTGCTATGATTATTGGATAATGGGATAGGTGTGCGCCTATAAACCCTCTGTGAACTTTGTGCCTCTGTGGTTCCATTGCCAGGATATCTCATCTAAAGCTCTTGCTCAACATAAATAGACTGACACACCTAAAAATGTAGTTGGGTGAAAGGTCGTGAAACCCAACGCAGCAAGTTTCATTGTTGGGTTGCGCTATCGCTACACCCAACCTACTTATTCATACCAATAACATAACTAATATATTGTGCGATCGCTCAATTATTTTGTGCTATTATTATTGAATAATGAGATAATTGTGCGCCTATAGACTCTCTGTGAACTCTGTGCCTCTGTGGTTCCATTGCCAGTATGCCTCATCTAAATGAGAAACACTATAAGATGATTACCTTACAGCTAGAGGTAGACATTGATATTTCACACTAACCCTCCCCATGACAGCAACATCTTCTACCCCAAACCAATCCCAGGTTTTGCCCCTCTACGAGCAAGACTATTACCGCTGGCTAGAAACCACTTACGGCGCAAAACTCTGTAATAAAGTACAGTAGACAAAAGTCCTCCCTTAAGCTCAAAGTCCTCCCTGAAGCTCAAAGTCCTCCCTGAAGCTCAAAGTCCTCCCTGAAGCTCAAAGTCCCCCTTAAAAAGGGGGATTTAGGGGGATCAACAATGTAACCCATAGCAGAGCCAATGTATTACTGCATCTACTGCTGCTGAGTTTGATGATAATCCTTGGTTATACCAAAGGCAAAACCTAAAGAATTAGGAATTGTTTTATTAGACAGGGTAATAAAAATTATAAAAGTATAAACAGAGATTAATACTGCCAAACTATACAATATTTGATAACCATAAAATGCGGCTACATAACTTAACACAGGTCCTGCGATCGCTAGACCAATATCAAAGCCTCCGGAACAAAGAGCAAAAACTCTGCCTCTTTCTTGAATACCACAGCGGTCAGAAACCAAAGCAGTGACTAAAGGAAAAATAATGCCGATTGCTGCACCTTCAATTATAGCAGCTAAAATTAATTCCAAGGAGCTATTCGCTTGACTTAAAATCAACATTGCTATTCCATAGCTAACGATACTTATAGTAATAAATATGCCTCTACCATAGCGGTCAGAAGCATTACCAGAGATAACCCGGATAATAAAGCTAGCAATAGCAGCTACAGAATAGAACATACCTGTATTAAAGTCAATTGATAATTCTTTGATATATAAGGGTAAGAAGGTTATAAGTGCGCCAAAGTTGATGCCCATGAGTAACATGACAATTGTTGGAATCAGGAAGGAGTCTCTACCTAATAGTCCGATAACCTGATTTTTGATAAAATTATTGATGGGTTGATGATTGCTTGTATAATTAAGATTTGCCTTAATACTTGTTTCCTTAACTTTCAA
>JAAHHL010000762.1 GCA_010672185.1 Caldora sp. SIO3E6
TGGAAGCGAGAGGGCCAGTGGCGAAAGAGAAATGCACTCAGTTCGTCTTCTGGCTTAAGATGATTGTGGGCAACTATTGCTCTCTCCTGCCTTCAACTAGTTCCCACCCATTTGAGCAGCAACCTCATCAGCAAAGTTACTCTCTTCCTTCTCAATGCCTTCACCGAGGATGTAGCGAGTAAAACGCCGCACTTGGATGTTTTCACCCAACTGAGCCACAGTTTGCTTCACTAACTCATCTACGGAGATACTTTGATCACGGATATAGGGTTGATCCATCAAAGACAACTCTTTCAGGCGTTTCTCGATTCGCCCCTGAACAATTTTCTCCTTGATGTTATCTGGCTTTTTCCCCAGATCATCCCTACCCATTTCGATTTCTTTTTCTTTCTCGGTTATTTCAGCAGGAATATCCTCTACCTTGACATATTCAACATTGGGGCAAGCTGCAACCTGCATCGCAATGTTTTTCACCAGTTCTTGGAATTCCTCACGACGAGCAACAAAATCGGTTTCGCAGTTAACCTCTACTAGTACGCCAACACGGCCCCCAGTGTGGATGTAACTGCCCACAATGCCTTCTGCTGCGACACGCCCGGATTTTTTCTCAGCTGAGGTAATGCCCTTTTGCCGTAGCCATTCCGTCGCTTTGTTAATATCTCCTTGACTCTCTTTGAGAGCTTTTTTGCAATCCATCATACCTGCGCCGGTTTTATCGCGCAGTTCTTTGACGATTTTTGCTGAAATTTCCGCCATTTTGTTTTTCTACGAGCTCCAACACAACTACACAATTACTATTCTTCGGTACTTTCGTCACTATCTGCCTCAGGTTCAACTTCTGCCTCAGGTTCAACTTCTGCCACAGGTTCAACTTCTGCCTCAGGTTCAACTTTTGCCACAGGTTCAACTTCTGCCACAAGGTCAAATTCTTCAGTCTCTTCTTCTTCGTAGATGTCTTCCTCTGAGTCAGAGTAGTCTAATTGGTCATCAAACTCTTCATAGTCTGGTTCAGTCTCCAGTTGACCGTGGCGACCTTCATAAATCGCATCAGCCAACTTACCCACTATTAGTTTAATAGACCGGATCGCATCATCATTGGCTGGGATGGGAATATCTACCAAGTCAGGGTCACAGTTAGTATCCAGCAAGGAGACGATCGGAAGATTGAGTTTTTCACACTCCAGAATTGCGTTGTACTCTCGTCGCTGGTCTACAATAATAATCACATCGGGAACTTTCCGCATCAATTTGATGCCTCCCAAGTACTTCTGGAGCTTACCCAATTCGCGACGGAGCATTGAGCCTTCTTTTTTGGGTAGTAAATCAAGAGCTCCACTGGTCTCCCGACCTTCCAATTGCTTTAACCGCTCTACCCTGGTTTTAATCGTTTCCCAGTTAGTGAGCATACCTCCCAACCAGCGTTGGTTGACATAGTAGGCTCCGCAACGGCTAGCTTCTTGGGCAATAATTCCAGCAGCTTGTCGTTTAGTGCCCACAAAGAGAAACTTTTTGCCCTGCTCTGAGGCTTTGCGCATATAGCTATAGGCACCTTCCATCAGCTGCGCTGTTTGGACCAAGTCAATGATGTGAACACCATTGCGAGCAGTGTAGATGTAGGTATCCATTTTGGGGTTCCACCGACGGGTTTGGTGACCAAAGTGAACTCCCGCTTCCAACATTTCAGCCAAAGAAACGACTGGCATAATTTTTTTTCTCCTTGTTCGGGTTTATCCTCCATCCAGGCGCATTTCTTGGGGTTGTAATCACCCAGAAACACCCGAAACCCTGGATGTGCGAATTTTAGACAACTTTTCTACGGTAGCATATGGTGGCGGCTATCAACTATAGTCAAATGGGGAGTCGCTTGACAAAGAGGCAAACTGAGATTAATTGTATTTGCTGTAGCGATCGCCCGAAGGATGGGTATAGCTATGAGGGATCTTACTTTTGCCTCGGCTCATCAACTCGCACAACTGATCCGAGACTATCAAGTCAGCTATGCAATCAGTCAAGGCAAAGCTTACGGATATTGGTGTAGTTGTGGAACACTGGAGTCCAAATTTCGATTTTATCGCCCTCCCAGGTATTGATACCAAATCCGGTATACATAGACCCGTTATGCCCACATTGTAGAGACGTTTCATGAAACGTCCCTACAGGGATTTCACGGTTTGCTCAAAACTGGGATATCCAAACCGGATTTGGTCTGACCTGCTTTTATTTGCAGGAATGTTGCTTAACAATCCCGCTGCACTGGAATGGAGCCGATCGCATGGCTAAACTAAGATTAAACGGAATTTATCCCAGTATTCAGTCCGCCACGGCAATATCATCGACTACAATAGCGCCTCGTCTGTTTTTATCGAAAACAAATTCTATTTGGCTTAATTGGGACAACTCAAACTCTGGATTCTGTTCGACAAAGTCCTTCAGATCAAAGTGATAATGGCGCTTTATAGTTTCAGTTAAAGCTGTTTTATTGATAAACTCTGCTAATCGTGTTCGCCCTTTGATTGGTGGATACAGTTTTTGGTCATGACTCAATGGGAGACTAACTGATTGAGCATTTAAATCAACAAGCTTGATTGTCCAATCCAGTGCTTTTTGCTGGTCATCATTATTTCCTTTTTTCCTGTTATCCCTACTAGTTTTGTCTTCAATATCTTGATTTGGTGCTTCTGACTCATTCCAGTCTGAAGGTAAAGAGCTATCTTCAGATTGGGTTATGGCAAAAACTAACTTTGACTCGTTGGTTAGTTTCAATGTATCAACCGGCAATTCAATTGCATATCGTGCCACGTTTTCTGTAACCCTGTCATCCCAGGCAATTTGTGCCACATGGGTATCCAACATACGATACTTTAACTTGACCCAGGTCTCTGACCACTTGGATAAATTCTCACTGGTAATAATTACTCCCGGTAGAGTACCAGTGGATACATCGAGATCTTCTTCATAATCCGCAATCATCTGGTAGCTGGAATCCTGATAGTTGGCCACATAAAAAGTATTAGGCAACCATTCTTGACCATAAACAGGGTTACTAAAAATTGGCAGATAGCCTTTTTCCTCCCACATCACTGTCTCGACAAAAGCACTTAAGTAAACCTTGGCAATTTGTCGCTGCTCTTCTGCATCCATCAGGGAATCTGTATCCAGGCTCCAGCACAAAAATGCCGCAATATCACACTGTCCCCAAGAGGTATTAAAGTTGCTGTGGTTTGCACCATGAACATACAAACTCGACTTAAAATGGAATTTGTCCCTAGAAAAGCTTAAACGCTCATAAACTGACAGTCCCATAAAGGATTCTACGTCACCATCCAGGCTGCCATGAATCGTAAAATAGTTGACATCCACTAGCGGAATACGTTTTTCCCGTGGTTTGTATCGCCCATCAACCGGTGCAATCGCCACTATTCCACGTAAATTAAATCCAAAATCAAAAGTGACACTAGCGTCGTCGGGATAGTGAGACAAGGAATTGAACAACGCAGCCGTTGCCACTGCTTCGCCACCTCGCGAATGTCCCATTAACACGATTCGGTTCATATCCACTTTGCCACCAAATATGTGGTTAGGATTATCGTTCCATTCTCTCCACTGTTGCAAGTGTTTGAGCAACAACCAGCCACGAGCATCGTTTTCTTCCTCTAGACTAAGGGCAATGGGGTTAGCAAAATTCGCCATGGAAACATTCAGGAAATTTTCATCCACCGAGGCAAAAATATATCCACGGCTGGCAAATAACTCACCCAGATATTCATACCCAGGGTCAGAATAATTTTCCATGGCATGATTACCATGAACAATCAGGATTAGTGGAAAAGAACCGTCACCGTCTGGGTACCAAACACAAGCCTGCAATGGCAGCGCATCCGCACCAAAACCATAATACTGGGTTCGTAACCAACCACTGAGTCCCTCCCAATTGTCGATAAGTTTGGAAGCATCCACTGATTTGGATTTAATAGTTACTTCCCTCCCAAACATGGCACGATTGAGATCAACGCCACTACCGTAAGTCAGAGATTTAACTGTGTAATTTCCCTTATTCTCTGGATTTGGCAGGGGTAAAGTCTTATCGGCAAGCTGGTAATTATCCAATTCAGGATTCAGCGATGCTTTTTCACTCAACAGCAGGTAGTTAACAGAAACCAGAAGTGCCAGCCCTATCGCCAAGGCGCTGATAACTTTCCTAGACTGCCAAGA
>JAAHHL010000763.1 GCA_010672185.1 Caldora sp. SIO3E6
GAGCGGAGGAAGAAGAATACAATTTTCCTTAACCCTTGAAGTATTTCCATATATAGGTTTTTTTTAGAACCACTACGCCATATATGGGAGTTGACAAAATGCACGACCTTTTAACTTGTCACCATTGCCTAATACCTGTCTCCGGTTGTTGCCAAAACTGTAACGGTGAAGTTTAACTGTTTTTTCAATGCCATGTTAGAAGCAGCTGATGTTTTTAATGAAAAAAGCGATGAAACTCATCTATGTCTTCCCCACCACTCTACTCCTAACTGGTATCCTAGGAACAATTACTTATTTAACCCAAGCTCAAACACCAACTCCAATAATTGCCCAAAATTCCCAGCGTAGTAGTCCTAATGATACAGCTGACCCTCCCATTGGAGGTTTATATGTCCAATCTGAAGATGGACAACAACAGGTATTTCCCCTAAAACATACTCAAGTAGATGCCAAAGTTGCTGGGAATGTCTCCCAGGTTGAGGTTACCCAAACTTTTAGCAATCCTTTTGAAGAACCTTTAGAAGCAGTTTATGTCTTTCCTCTGCCAGAGGAAGCCGCAGTTAGTGATATGGAGATTACTATAGGCGATCGCGTGATTAAAGGGGAAATCAAAAAACGGGAAGAAGCACAAGAGATCTATGAAGAAGCACGTCGCCAAGGAAGGACTGCGGGACTGCTGGAGCAAGAACGAGCTAATATTTTTACCCAATCCCTAGCTAATATTAAACCAGGGGAAGAAATAGATGTCACTATTCGCTACACCGACAGCCTCAAATTTGAAAGCGGTGATTATGAATTTGTCTTTCCGATGGTAGTCGGACCAAGGTATATTCCTGGTACCGCAATTGATAGTAGCGGTGATACGGTTCAAGTACCGGATGCTTCCCGAATTACGCCCCCCGTGCTTAAACCGGGAACCCGCTCGGGGCATGATATTGAAGTAACGGTGGCAATCGATGCAGGAGTGCCAATACAGAATCTGCGCTCTCCTTCCCATCAAATTCGTACCCAACGCCAAGGTAGGACTTTCCTGGTGCAATTAGGGAAGGAAGATACTATTCCTAACAAAGACCTAATTTTGCGCTATCAGGTAGCAGGGAAAGAAACTCAAACCACAGTACTAACCCAAACCGATAAACAAGGTGGTCATTTTGCTGTTTATCTAATTCCAGCACTAAAGTATCAACCCAAGGAAATTGTACCCAAGGATGTGGTATTCCTGATGGATACTTCTGGTTCCCAAAAGGGTGAACCTTTGCGCCAATCCAAAGAATTGATGTACCGCTTTATTAATGGGTTGAATCCAGAAGATACTTTTACCATTATTGATTTTGCCAATACTGCAACCCAGCTTTCTCCCCAACCCTTGGCAAATACACCCCGCAATCGTAACCGCGCTTTGAGTTATATCGGTGCTCTCCAGGCAAATGGGGGTACAGAATTAATGAATGGCATTCGAGCAGTAATGAACTTCCCTCCCGCTGCGGAAGAAAGACTGCGCAGCGTGGTATTACTCACCGATGGTTATATTGGGAACGAAAATCAGGTCATTGCCGAAGTACAACAGCAACTGCAACCCGGTAACCGTCTCTACAGCTTTGGGGTAGGTAGTTCCGTTAACCGCTTTCTACTCAATCGTTTAGCGGAAGTGGGAAGAGGTGCAGTACAAATTGTCCGTCATGATGAGCCAACAGCAGAAGTCACAGAAAAATTCTTCCGCCAAATCAACAATCCTATCCTTACTAATATTCAGGTTACTTGGGAAGGGGAAGGAGAACCTCCAGAAATTTACCCCACTGCTCCTGCGGATTTATTCGCCAACCAACCTCTAGTCTTATTTGGCAGGCAGTCAGCAGGTAGCAATGGTAGTCTCCGCATCCGGGGAACTACTGCTGGGGGTGGCACTTATGAAGAAACTCTCCCAGTTAACTTTGAGCAAAGTAGCGACAATCAGGCGATCGCTCAACTGTGGGGTAGGTCAAAAATTAAAAACCTAATGAATCAGATGTTTGTTGGTGAGACGACATCTGGAGTAGAAGCAGTTACAGAAACAGCCCTAGCCTATCGACTATTGTCTCAATATACCGCTTTTGTTGCCGTTAGTGAAGAAGTACGAGTAGAACCCGATGGTACTACCAGGCGGGTGCAAGTGCCAGTGGAATTACCAGAAGGAGTTAGCTACGAAGGGATTTTTGGTCCTGAAGAAAGTGAGGATTTGTTCCAAAATCGTGCAGGTTTTGCTCCTCCGAAGTTTGCAGCACCTAGTACTACACTAGGAGGAGGAAGTAGAGGATTAGGAAGTAGAGGCAATTCTCCTAGTGGAAATATAGCACCAGCTCCTCCAGGAGTAAATTTACCTGACTCACCATCACCACAACCTCAAACTGCAAGTATCTCCCAGATTGAAGTAGTAACCATTAAAGGATTAGATCCGGCAGAATTAGATAATGCGATCGCTTCTTTAACTCAACAGCTGCAAAACCTGAATCTTCCCCCAGGTTCTCAGGGCAAAATAGTCTTCGAGTTAGAGGTAAGGGATGGTCTTATTCGACGAGTAGTACTAGATGACCAGGAGTCTACTATACAAGATCTAGCAGTAATTACACCCCTGAGGCGATCGCTCTCCTCTTGGCAAGCACCAATCTCTTCGGTAGGTATTATTACTGTTGAGTTGAGGATTGAAGATTGAGAATTATAGCAACCGCCAAGGCTATTAGGACAAGGGGCTTAAGCCCCTTGTTAACTTGCCGTACCTGAGAATAGCATTGGGCGGGTTTTGATCTGAATATTCGGGTAAAAATACCTAGATTGTCCCTAAACCCGCCCCTACAATATGTACTAATTCACGTCTAATGTGAATTGCTACCTATTGAGGCTAATGCCAAATCTCAATCTAGGGATGGTATTAACTATCCCGCTTAAGATTGAGAATAATAGAAGCTATCAATTATAAAATTGTAAATAAATTACAACTCAGGGCGCACCGATATCATTGATATCAACTTAAAGCGAAATCCTTGCCCCGCCGGTCGTTTCAACGACCGGCTCATAACTCAATTCATCTTTAGATGACTCTCAATAAATCCAAAAAATTTAGTCCATTTCAATGGACTTAGGCTATTAACCTGGGATTTGAATCCAAGGCAGCTTATCGCATCAAACCAGTTGGACTGAGCCAATGCTCACAAAATGTAACAAAAATTAGCTGATTGAATAATAATTAAATATTTTTGTAACAGTAATGCATAAAAGTCAAGAATCTCTGTCATAAAATTAAGATATAGAAATTTAAAAAAATCTAAAAAAATTAACTAAATCGAAGACAAGCTAAACAAGATTATTAGTTTGATACTTCGTAGGAGGTTTATTAACCATGACTGAAAATATCACAGTTATTCAACCCCGCCAGAGGAAACAAATTCTGCTTTTCGAGCAATACAAAAATCTAACAGTCTCAACTCCTAGCAAGTTTGAGCAATGGGTTACAAACATAGATGAGTGTTGGTTAGCAGAAGTTGCTACCTGTATTCAGGGCAATTTTCCTGATTGGCGGGAATGATAGTTTAGGTGTTAGGTATTAGGTATTAGGTTTTTAGGAATTTTTAAAGAAAATGCAAGGTTTTTGTATCTTTAGACACAAAAACCTTAGACAAGTTGGGAATAAATTGCTCTGGCTTTCTTTATCTTTGACGCTACTTGAGTTTTTTTGGGGAGAAGCGATCCGTTACGCTGGTGTCGTAGGCGATCAGCTATGCTGGTGCTGTAAGCAATCGCATTCTTGGGAAACCCCAGTTTTCCATGCATGTCAACTAATATTAGATTTGCCTTGGCAACAATTTTTGGAAGAAATGTTTGGGAATGGAAGGGACTGAACTGAGAGACAATTGACCTAGTGGCGTGACACACCTAAAATGAGAGAATAGATGTAGTGCGAGCGTCTCGCTCGCTAGAGGTAAAAAGCGAGCAAGATGCTCGCACTACCAAAAATCTAAACTACCATTTTAGCTGTGTCGGTCCACTAGTGGCGTGACACACCTAAAAATGAGTAATGAGTAATGAGTAATGAGTAATGAGTAATGAGTAATGAGTGATGAGTAGATATAGATTTTTCCGTATCTCCCTCAGCTTCCTCAGCTCCCTCAGCTCCCTCAGCTCCCTCAGATTTCTAAACTACCATTTTAGCTGTGTCGTGCCACTAGGGC
>JAAHHL010000764.1 GCA_010672185.1 Caldora sp. SIO3E6
TAATTAAGTGTGAGTATCTACATTAGTCCTTGACTAGGGGACTCATCGTGCTCTGAGCCTTATCGTGACTAGCTTGGTGTGCGATTTATTCTGCTGGCCGCTTTTCAAATGAGCGAACCGTGAGTTCTAAGATTCAACCCGTTTAAACTTAAGAGTTATCGCACCTTTAGTTCCTGCTTTACCGCCAGTTCCCAACAACTTAACTTCCCCTTCGCCACTAATTTCCACCGATAGCTCGATTTCATCCAACTTGAGTCCAGATTGCTGGTTAACTTGTTTTTGGGCACGATTGAACAAGCCACCTACTATTTGCAGAAACTTGGACATTTCTGCCTCTAGTTTTCGGACACTGAGCCTAGCTCCTCTAGCAGCCCTATTGGTGGGAACTGGACTCTTACTATAGGGACTACTTCTCGAAGAGTCTCCAGTTTTTGCCCCATCATTTTCACTGACTAGAGCAGTATCAGCGGTGACTATCCAGATAGTTTCATCATTTCTTTCCAGCATCTACCTTACCCATATATTTGTCTTCTCTGCTTGGACTGCCACACCCAAAATTGCCGTACTGATTTTATTGATCTATTCAGCAAGCTCTAATCAATGGTAACTTAGCAATAATTTAGCATCCAGCTCCCAGTGTTGTCACAACTTTAAAACTGTCACCTAATGCTAAGTTATACAAAAAATCAAAATTAATGACATACATAAAAAATTGTAAAACCCAGTCAATATGGGCATTTTGCCTTGTAAGTATGACGCTATTTTCGTTTTTTTGTATTACGCTTTTATCTCCTCGATCAAACCCAATTTTTTACTCCTAAACCAAAACTTTACCCCAACCAACAAAATTTATTTCATCAATAGATTCTCCTAGTGAGAATTGAAGGAGCCACCACCTGAAATCATCGCGACTTAGGCAGGCGCTTCCTTGTCCCTTGAGAATGAGACGCGCCGATATCTGTTCATTTCCTAGGATTTTTGCCAGCTCACCTTCGACCCTTCTAGGGATGCAATCCCGGAAATTTTGGAGTACTTGTACTCACTAGGATGTATCTCCTCGCGCCGCCAAGTATTCCGGTTCGGACAGCAGGCGCAGGCAAAAGCTGGTTCAGTATGTAAGTAAGAAACGGCAATGAGACATAACCCAGTGACGAAAGCCAATGGCTTAGGGTAGTTAGGCATGAGGAACCAATGTAATATTGGAATAAACTTATTTACCAATTATCAATTATCAATTATCAATTAGCTATTATCCATTAGCCATTAGCCATTAGCCATTAGCCATTAGCCATTAGTGGTAATTTAGCAATAATTCGGCATCCAGCTCCCGGTGCTGTCACAACTTGAAAACTCCCCCCTAATGCTAAGGTACGCTCTTGCATTCCTTGGAGACCAAAACCAGTGGTATTTTGCTTTAAATTAAAGCCTTGACCATTATCTTGAATTACCAGCCTTAAGTTATTTGCCATCTGAATCTCGATACTTACCTCAGTTGCTTGGGCATATTTATAGATATTGGTCAAGGCTTCCTGTACGATGCGATAGGCAGCAGTTTTGACTTCAGTAGAAATAGACTCTTGCAAGTGAAGGTGACAAGTAGGAGAGATACTTGTAGACTTGTGGAAATCTTCTGTTAGGGAAGCGATCGCGTCTCCCAAGGACTGACCTGCCAAGGGGTCTGAACGCAAGGTGGCGACAGATTGGCGCACTTCTTTGAGAGCAGTTGAACCCAGTTGCTTGGCTTCTTGGAGCAACTCTTTAGCTTCGGTTGGTTCTGACTCCCATAACCTTAAAGCCGCTTCCAAATGTAGATTAAAAACAGTTAAAGAGTGTCCTAGGGAGTCGTGGATATCACGAGCAATACGGTTTCGTTCTTGTAAGGTAGCAATATCTTCAATTCTGAGGGCATATTGTCGGAGTTGAGCATTGGCCTTGGCTAATTTTTCCCTACTCTGACGCTCCGATAGTACCGCATCTACTAATAGTTGTAAAAATATTAAAACTAAGCTAAAGAAAATTGTTGAACTAAGCACCAGATAAATTAAGCGTTCGGGCACAATAAATGGTCGCCTGAGAGCGAGATGCTGGACTCGGTCTATTTCCTTTAAGAGGAATAAAATAAAGGCAAATCCGGTAAAAATAAAGCGACTTTGATGCTTAAATAAGAAACAGTTACGAATCACTAAAATAATTAACATTAGAGGCAAGGTACGAATATGGCCGACAAAAGAAGCCAACAAAATCAAACCACTTTCTGAACTTGTGTAGATTATTTTATCGATCCATTTATCACGAGTAGGTAACCAAAGTCCCATTGCTCCAAAAGATGCTATACAAAATAAATTGAGTATTGGTGACCTAGGGGGTGGCATTGGCATGGGTGGCCTAAATTGGGGATGTAAATAAAGAGTTATAATTTCAACCAAAACCATAAGAATTAGTAGAATCCACTCAAAATAGAGCAGAAATCGAATGGGGTGGGTGCGGATTTGAATTAAGTTACGCATTACTTATGAGAATTTTTGGGGTAAAACTGATTATAAAGTTGCTAAAATAGGCTTAGTGCAAGGAGGCAAGAGGCTGTAACCATTGGTGTCAAGTTAAAGTAAAACCCATGCCCCACAAGGAACTTAAGTTCCTTGCTAATAGCTCAAGTCATCTTTAGATGACTAAACTTAAGGTGAAGCCGAAAAATTTAGTCCATTTTAATGGACTTAAGCTATTAGCCTCATCATTTGAATCCAAGGTGAGTTAAGTCATCCAGCTAGTCAGCGATGTCTAGGCTTAAGTTGACACCAATGGGCTGTAACCCACCCCTAACCCCTCCAAGGAGGGGAACAGGAGGGAACAGAAGGCAGGAGGAAAGAAAGCTTTTCCATCCATCCTTTTTAACTAGTAGGTTATTTTTGTCACGCTGCACTAGCTGCTGGTTTGGAGGATGAGTTGATGGCGTTTTACTCGATGTTATGATGTTAACCGGTAGAAGGAATTGATGCGGTACTCACTTTTAAACCGGTTTCGAGGTGTCTTACTAGGTAGCTTTGTGGGAGAGGTTCTGGGCAATGGCGGCTACCAAGGACTAGTTTTGGACAGCTTTTCGTTTAAAGATATCAAACCAGTAGACACCCAACCTAATCCATCACTTTCAGCTTGGCAGCAAATTGCGGCTTGCGGTACTAAGAGTTTAATTAACTGCGGTAGACTCGATTGGCAAGATTGGCTAGAGCAAATTAGCTCACAGCAACCATCGCTGTTGGAATTAAAGAATACCGCTAGTTGTAGCGAGGCGGCACTGGCGACAGTACCGATAGCACTATTTTTTCATGAAGACGAAGCTAAGTTACGACAACAACTACTGCAAGGGGCAGCTATATGGCAGGATGATACCCAGAGTCAATATGAGGGGGTACTAGCAATAGCTTTAGCGATCGCTCTGGCTCTGACGGAAAAACTCAACCCTAGCACCTTAATATCCCAAACCCTTGCCTATTTAGGAACCACTCAAACCCCGATGGCCAAACAACTGGCTGAGGTACAAACTCTATTAGAGCAGGGAGCAGGGTTAAATACAACTCTCCAACAACTCCGTCGGGTTCAGTCTGAACTTTACTCCGACTTGCCCCAGGAGCGATCGCCTCAAAGTAAACTTAATAATTGTCCCTACATATCCATCGCCTTAGCCTTTTATTGTTTCCTCAGCACCCCAGAAGATTTTCGCCTCTGTGTTACCCGCGCGGTGCGTACCTGCTATCAACCCCAGATAACAGCTGCTCTCACCGGTGCTTTATCCGGTGCTTACAACAGCATCATCGATATTCCAGTCAGTTGGCATCTTGCTGCTAAACGTATCAAGACTAATGGGGAGAATTGGCAACTAGCAGAATCCCTGCTTGGGGTTTGGCTAGGTGTTTATGATCCTTCAGTAACTCACAATCACCAAAACTTAGCTATAGCTGCTCCTTGGGTGATTCAGCGAAGATAGATTTTTAAGAAATAAGGCAGAAGGCAGGAGGCAGGAGGCAGGAGGCAGTCCCGATGAAAAATTTTTCACCACCATGTATGAAAATTCCTTTCTCCGCGTCCCCGCGTCTCTTTCAAGTCAGGAGGTAGTAACAAAAGTAGGTTGGGTGAAGGGGAGTGAAACCCAACGAAACTCTTCCGGATCAAGTCTCTTACCTTAGTAAGAGTAAGTGAGTGAA
>JAAHHL010000765.1 GCA_010672185.1 Caldora sp. SIO3E6
CGAGGTCCATGGTTTAGGTGTGAGTGCCTCAGCTATCAATTCTTGGATATCTGTAACTGGAGCTATTCCTGAGGGATTGTTGTACATGAGGGGTTTTGCCAACCGAGGCTGGTTACCTTCCTCTCCTGCCTTATCACTAGTAGAGAGACTCTTGTAAAGCTTGAAGGTATTAGTAAACCCAAGCAGTTTCTTGCCAGTCTGGGTTCGGTAGCCCCGGTAATAGGGTACGATGTTTTCCCCAAAAGCCTCTTGATACTCGTCGCTGTCGAGGTAGGAATCAATCTCTGCCTCGAAGCCCCCTTGATCTAGGATCTGACTGTGAGAGAAGGTCTCAGAATAGTCATCAGGAGCACGCCCTAAAAGGTGTTTGAAATTTAACTCCATGGAGCGATAGCGAGGGCAGTTATCGAAAAATCGAGAGCGGTAGAGTGTTGACTTGGCTACCTGGCGCACGAACTCGCGAACGCTGATTTCACCTCGTTTGAGCTGGGATTCTGGCACGCTCAGGCGTTCACTTTCCATAACGTGGGCATTGCCCAATACTTGCCGGTAGACGGCGCGGATCACAGTTTCCACTTCCCCTTCTGAGGAAGCAGGCAGCAACTCCATCGGAGTCTCATCTTCAAAAGCTTGGTACTGCTTGTGCAAGGCTGGTTCTAAGTCCGAATCAGTCGGTGGAGCGCTGGGAGTTACCTGAGGACTAACGGGCTCATAGCTCTTGAGACCTAGTGTTTTAGCGAGCAGTTGCTGAACATCAGTTAATGGTGTAGGAGGCAATGATAGAGGAACTATTGCGCTGGGCTGGCTAGTGAAGAGCGATCTCTGTAAGCGAGAGCTAGTGCCCACAAAACTGGAGAGATCACTACTACAAGAGCCCCGCAGCAGTTGGAACAGATGGGTAAAACCAGCTACTTTTTTTCCTGTCTGAGTTTTGTAACCTCGGTAATAAGGAACAGTATTGTCCCCGAAAGCCTCTAGATACTCATCGCTATCGAGGTAGGAATCGATCTCAGACCAATAGCCCCCTTCATCAAAAATCTGGACGTGAAGGCTCAATTCTTCATGGCTTTCCGGAGCACGTCCGAGCAGATGTTTGAAATTTAGCTCAATAGAGCGAAGTTGGGGACAATTATCAAAAAAGCGGTTTTGATACAGTTCCGATTTTGCTACTTGCCGCACGAATTCCCGCACCGTAATTTCTCCGTTTCTCAACTGAGATTCGGGAACGATGAGGCGCTCACTCTCCATAATGTGAGCATTGCCTAGCACCTGGCGATAGACGGCTCGGATAACCACTTCTAAATCTTCGCCAGAGGCATTAGCTGAGAGTTGAATAGGAGCTGTCTCTTCAAAGAAGCTGATTCCTAGTTCCGAGGCTTTGCCCAGTACTGAGGGCAGTAAAGTACTAATCATGGTATTATTTTACTCCTGAAAAACGATGAAAATTTAAATTTTTAAACTGATTCCAAGTAATTTGTTTCTAGGACATTGTATATATTGTTCTTTCGTACTAATAACAAAAAACAAAGGACAAAGAACAAAAAACAAATCTAAGGATTTTCATCAAATCGGGTATTAAAGCTGCCGTACTTGAACCAATATTGTTTCAAGTCATGGTGGGGAGTATGCAAACTGGCTCTAGCCTGATAGAGCAGAATTTTGCGGTGAGTTCCCATCCAAACTCGCTTGGTAGGTTCGACAGAAATTAAAGTTCCTCCTAAACTTGTTACACATTGTTCAAATCGCTCAACTGCTGAATAATCTAAGGTTTCAAACAGGAAAAAATTTCCCGAACAAATCAGGTGACGGCTGCGAATCCAAGCTTGCATTTTTTTACGAGCGACTGGAGGGAGCATGGTTCATTTGACCTTTATCTTCTGTTACAGCCAAGAAAGGGTCAGAAATTAGTAATTGATCATTCCCTAATTTCTCATTTTGTGGAACTTCCGAAGCATAGCTTTGGCACTTTTCAAATCTTAAATGACCGGCGGTTGAACCCCAAACCTGTTCGTGGGTAGTGACATCCCTGCCTCGGTCTAAACTAACAAAAGTTGTTTCTGTTAGTTTTACGTCACTATCTAGATAAGTTTGTTGGCCATTTCTTTCAATGAAACAACAATTCCCTTCAACCCTCCCCTGAAACAGGTGACCTTCCCGTTGAAAAACCATCGAACAGTTATAGCGGCGTTCAATACAGTCGGGAGTAATCGTTTTTAAGATGTCTAGTCTTCTTCCGGAGCCTGCATGGAGTATTGGGTCTTTTAGTTTGTAATTTTCAATGTAAATTTGCTCTCCTTGCTGGATAAATCGATGAACCCCTTGGCGGTAGGGACTCCAGAGGTCGTAGTCATAGGCTTGCTCAGAATAAAAACCAATTCCCGAAAAAAAATCCCAAGGTAAAGGACGAAAAAAAACATGGATATGGGCGTAATTTTTGGCATCTGCCAAGGATTGCTTTTGATTACTAAACTCCCCTGCCATCCAGTGAGCCAGGGTTAGCATTAAATCTTCTTCCATATAATTTTTAAAATCGTTGTTAATCTTTCAATCCTCATCAAGAACGAATTTCTGAAGAAAAAGAAGCAGTAAGTACCCCAGACCCCCCACTGGTTTTAATTAAAGAAACTCGCATACGCAAGTTAGGGTTAACGAACCAAATTTTTTCCTCAGCTGCTGCTCTATCGTATGCAGTTAAGAGGACAAATGTGCCATCTTCACTAAAATGATATTTGCCAATGGCAGGGATAGTTTCTGCGTAGCCTTGGTCTCGCAGTAACCTTCCCGCTTGTGGATTATCCGGCTCAGGAACTGGCACTAGAATTGTTGTGCCCTCAAAGGTTTCTCCTTCATCCCAATCAGACTCTCCTTCCCAACTCATGCGAAAGGGGTGGCTAACCATTTGCGGGTCAATTTCATTGGATTTACACAAATCGATCACTTTTGAATCATCTTTAGCCAAAGGGACAATGTCAATAGTTGAAGTAACTTGTTCAAAGTAAGTTAAAGCTAAATTGTGAGAACTGCGTTGAGAACGCCATTGTCCTAGAGAATTCTCGACAAATTTGGTAATATCCACGACAAAAAGAGTTGTTTGGGGCTATTAGAATAAACTTTGAGTTAGTTATCTGAGTAATGCCTCTTATTGAGAGTATGACTTAGTAAGTAGGCAAAGGGCAACAGGCAACAAGAATACTCCGAATTTCATCGCCTAGGGATGAAAATTTTCCTAGGGAATGCCTTGAAGCTTTCTGTCCTCGGAGCCTATTGCCCTATGACTCTTGGCTTTAAAGCTCAGCATCAGAAACCCAGCTTTTGGTTTCTACTTGCTATTCTTTTTCAGATACCCCACCTAAACAGTGACAAATGGTTAGACTAACTCAGTAACACTGAGAATCTTGCCTCCCGCTTTTTGAATGTTTTGAATTTTCTTGGATAGCTGATTGTAGCCCACCTCATAAGTAGTATTACTCTGCTTAACAACAGGGGTAACTCCTGGTTTAGATACGGCAATGCAGAACCGCTTATTGGTTGAACCAGAAGCACCACCACGAGAACTAGCAACCTGGACTTTTTGAGGTAAGTTGGCAGCTACTGCAGAAGTTGATTGGGCTTGTGCACTGCTAACATCACTATTAGCGTAGCCACCGAGCAAGGAAATTGTCTGGTTGTAGACATTGTTCTTGATTCCTATTTGGCTGCTGGTACAGCGGGGATAGGGAACAATATTTTCACCAAAGTTCACGATGTACTCCTCACTATCGATGTAGGAATCGATTTCTGCAGCGCAGCCTTGTTCGATGTAAATTTGCACTTGCTGGGAAATTTCCGCCTGATCCAACGGCGCACGACCAAGTAAGTGCTTGCAGTTTAGCTCAATATAGCGATAGGGAGGGTTTCCTTCAAAAAAGAGGGACTTATACAACTCAGATTGAGCTACCATCCGGACAAAGCCGCGAACTGTAATATTGCCATTGCGGAGCAAGGATTCTGCACTATCTAGGCGCTGGTGGGAGAGTACATGGGCGTTCCCCAAAACCTGCTTGTAAACAGCGCGAATGACTAGCTGTAAGTCTTCTTCTGTTGCACCAACTCGCAATTCAACTGGCTCACTGACAAATGCTGCTGCTAAAGTTGCCATCTGATTTCTCCTTAAAATTAATAAAGTTTGTCTCTTGTGTATTGGCTAAGA
>JAAHHL010000766.1 GCA_010672185.1 Caldora sp. SIO3E6
TGCTTCAGCGCGAATAATATCAGCACGGGTAATTATTCGCGCTGAAGCGGACAAACTCGGTGGTGAAACTAATAAGGTAGGGCAAGCAACTGAGCCTAGTTATATAGTTTATCAAACCCGTGCTCCTGCAGTTGGGAAAGGGCGTCTTTTAGTTCCCTTAGCAACACCCGAAACAGCACAACTTGTGTTGCGTCTAGCTGCTGCTGTGGCTCGCGATCGCGGATATGAATTGGAATGTCTACAAATTATCACAATTCCCCGTACTCAGCATCCCACTCAAACCCCAGTAAATACCACTAACAATCGGCGCTTACTCCGTCAGGCAGAGAGGTTAGGGAGAAAATGGCAGATTCCTGTACATACCCAAATTCGGGTATCCCATGATGTGGCTCAAGCAATTTTGGAAACCATTGAGGAGCGACACATCAGTATGATTTTTAAGGATTGGCAAGGGGAAGCAACTAATAGTCCTGGTTATATCTTTAGCAATGTCATCGATACCTTAATTCGGCAAGCTCCCTGTGACCTGGTGTTGGTAAAATTGGGGCATAAGGAAGATGTAATGGCGGATGGCACTATTGTTTCTTCCTGCACCTTGCCTTTAGCTTGGCAGCGTTGGCTAGTACCAATTGCTGGAGGACCCAACTCTAGCTTGGCGCTACAACTTATACCAGCTTTCAGCACTTTTGCCAATGCACCCCAGATTAATTTAACTCAAGTTTTTTCCCCCTCTGACTCAAAACCTGATATTAGCCTTTTGCAGCAAGCAGCCTCTTTCCTGGCAGAAAAACTCAATTATCGAGTAGCGACAATTCCCATTCGTGCTTATTCTGTCTCTGAAGCTGTAATTAATTTTGCGACTAGTCAACGGTGCGATGTAATTATCTTAGGAGCCAGTCGAGAAGGATTATTGCAACAAGCGATTCATGGCAATATTCCCGAAGCGATCGCAAAAGGAGTTGATAGTACAGTCGTTTTAGTGCGTAAGGCTCCGGGGTAGAATGGGGAATGGAGAATGGAGAATGGAGAATGGAGAATGGAGAATGGAGAATGGAGAATGGAGAATGGAGAAGAAGGAAGTCTACTAGCACTTTATTCTCCTTAAAAGGAGAGGCTTTAAACCGGATTAATTATCAATTATCAATTATCAATTATCCATTATCAATTATCCATTCTCCATTCTCCATTTAGAGTGGCAGCAAACCCTACCTGTACTTTCAGAGAATGAACAGCAACGACTGGCAAGGATTAAGGCAACGGTTGCCAACCTAGAGCAACGCTCAGTATTAGAAAATACAGTTAAGCTAGCAGTAATTGCTCCCCTACTCGATTTATCAGGACTGTTTCTGCCACCGTTTTACGTCAGCACTGAAGACTCGGTAGAAGTTGAAGCTATAGATAAGAATATCGTAGTGCGGGGTCGCATTGATATCTTGGTACTCAAAGAACAACTTTGGGTACTGGTAATCGAGTCAAAGCGGGCAGAGTTTTCCGTTAAAGTTGGTATTCCCCAGATATTATCTTACATGCTGGCAACTCCCCATCCAGAGCTTCCCCTCTACGGACTGGTTACCAATGGCACTGACTTTGTTTTTCTGAAGCTTATGTTTCAAGATGTTCCCCGCTACGCCAAATCCCGACAGTTTGTGTTAGGACAAGATGATGATTTAGAGAAGGTGTTACAGATTCTTAAGCAGCTAGCAGAGGTGGTAGTTGCGAGATGTTAGGTGTTAGGTGTTAGGTGTTAGGTAATTTGATTCGAGCGATATTATATTTTCGTGCTTATTCTGTCTGGTCATTCATACCAAGGACAAACAACCAATGACCAATGACCAACAACAAATAACTTAGATTGTGGTTACAATGTAACAGATAGCTCCTTATTGCTTTCATCTTAATCAGTGAGTGACCCAGAGTTAATCGAGATCTCCGGTTCCCATAACCCAGAACGGATGGGAGATGTGATTTTTGTACATGGACTCGGTGGCAGTGCGCGAAGTACATGGCATCCCAAAGACATCGACAATGATGACAATTTTTGGCCTGCATGGTTAGGTGAAGATTTACCAGATGTGGCTATTTGGTCTTTGGGATATGAAGTAGAACCTTTTCGATGGAAAGGTGATACTATGCCCTTGGTAGACCGGGCGACTAATATCTTAGCATTACTGGATACCTACGATATTGGTGCTCGTCCGTTGATATTTATTACCCATAGCTTGGGGGGACTATTGGTGAAGCAGATGCTTCGCCATGCCCTGGATTTTGCAAATCCCAGATGGCAGGCAATTGTTGAGCAAACAAAGGGCATTGTGTTCCTGTCTACTCCCCATTCTGGTTCAGATCTTGCTAGTTGGATGGAGTATATTAGTGGGATTCTGGGTGCTACCGTCAGTATCGAAGAGTTGAAAGCCAACCATTCCCGGTTACGGGAGCTGAACTTGGTGTATCGCAATCAGCAGCGGCTGAGCTGACGGGGTGACAACTATAGCTACAATCTTTGTCTAGCAATAATTACAGCTTCTGAACAATTGAAAAAAATAGAGACGGCAAAGGCTGATTTGACCTAAGCGTCTCAACGATTTTAGAGGCTTTGGGGAGGTTTCATGGGTTATAAAAACTCTGATCCGGAGAAAAACACGCCTATTTTGTACTCTATTGGTACTCGTAAAAGCCTTGATATACAGGAGTTTCAGCTATTATTGTCACCCCGTCAGGTAGTTAGGCTGGTTTGGAGATTCTTCATATAGCTTCGCAGCTACAGCCTTATCGGCATAAATGAAAGGTTGGTGCAACCAGGGTCTAATACGATGTCACAAAAGTCAATCCCAATGGTAACCAGACAAGCTATCAAGTCCCTAAATCAGGGAAGAGAGAGAAGGATCAGGAAACCAGTCCTCCTGTCTTGATCCTTCTTCGTTCAGGGAGCCTTACCCTGAAACCCTTGCTGGGTAAGCATACAGAGATTTAATGATTGAATTTCTCATCATGAAGGCGTTTGAAATTTTATAACTATCCGGATTTTATCTTCCTTGGTAGAAAGATTACTTAGTTAGATGTAAAGACTCTGACAATGATGAACAGACTAACAAGTTTATTACCTGGGCTATCGAATATTGCAAATATCGTAACGCTGTTTCCAACAGCATTAATAGTCCTTGGAATAGCCAGCGATTCAATCATACTGCCAACCCACATAAACTACAAGCTTAAACTAATTACACGTGAAGACATGGAGGAAGTGTGCAGTAAGCCCAAGGAGTTTATGGCTAATTCAGATTATGACGGGTTTAAAAGAGACCACGATAAGCTACAATTCACAACGAGTGGTCAATACAAGTTTGGTGAGGGCAAGCTTGATGAGAAAATGACAGACATATTTGATGTGACAGTAAGTAAGGATAAATTGAATATGCAAGACCCAATAATTCCTGCATTTCGATGGAATTGCCAATACTTTTATGGCACTGGTGTTAATCGAAAAAAGAAGTATTATGGACTTAATTTTGACAAATTTTGTCTAAAGTCTGGGGGTGGCAATGCTGTACCTGTCGTGCATCACCCATTAAAGATGAAAATCTATTGCACACCCCGCCCTGTTAGATCATAACTCTCACATTATTCTCTTAAAAGGTTAGATACAGTTCTAACACTCATGTCCAAACCCGACACAGACCTAATCGACGGTGGCAATAAGGCAGAGGGCAGATGGCAGAAGGCTCCAAGGGAAGAAAGAAGGTTACAAGGTAACCTGAATCCTATCTTTAAGCTTGCTGTAGTTGCTTGAGTCCCACTAATATTTTTTGCTCTCTAGCAGTATCTCCTTGCTCAGCATAGAATTGTGCAGCCTTTTTGAAATCCTGAATTGCTTTTTGCTTGTCTCCCAAATCAGCGTAGACACTCCCACGGTTGATATAGGCATCAGCATCCTTAAAATACGACGTTTTCTTCTCCTATGCTGGCTCAATCAAGGCTTGCCAAAAAGCGATAGGGAAGAGGAGTAATGGTCAAACCACATTGGGAAACCGAAGAATTAATTGAAAACTGGACGCTTCTGCCAACGGAATTAGAACTGGTTTCCCAAAAAGTAGGAGGCAATCAAATTGGTTTTGCACTCCTGCTCAAACATTTTCAGCTTTTTGCCCACTTTCCTGATGAAAAATCATCCATACCTCAAATTATTATCTCT
>JAAHHL010000767.1 GCA_010672185.1 Caldora sp. SIO3E6
TACCATAGCGGCACACCCTACACTGGTGAACGAAATTTTGGGTGGGATTTCTTGAGCGTTGTATCCAAAAATTATCAGTTCTCTCTTCTTCCCCAGCTCCTCCGCTCCTCCGCTCCTCCGCTCCTCCGCTCCTCCGCTCCCCACCCCACACCCCCCGCCGTCGGGCGCTTTCAAGCAGCTAAAAATCCTCCAACATCCATTCTGATGCCCTTCCACCCAACTCCAGAGGAATACTGACTGCTTTTCCCACTCGCGGACGCTCATCAGTTTGGTTAATGTAATCTTGAACTTGCTCGACTCCTCCCCAAGCATGGAGATAACTGGCAACAGTTTCGAGATGCTCCAAGTACTCAGCTTCAGAAAGTGGGAAAGATAACTGTTCTAGATACTTCCACATCACCTGAACCAAGATTTTGCCCTGAGTTCGTCTAATCTGAATATCATAAGAGCGTCCCCACTTGTTGAGCAGGAGTTGGCGCAAGCTGTCTCCGTTCATGGCTTTAATGTTTTGTTGACTTTCTTTACATTTCGTAACAAATGCGAAACTTTATGATCCGGTGTAAAAGAATGCAATAATACTCATATATCAAGCCAAAAATCCTTTGAGTAAAAGGATTCTAGCAACCCTGGTACCTTTTAAATCACTCTACATTAGATAGAGCAGAGTTAACAAAACTCTGGAAAGGTTTCCGACCGTTGTTAAGAAAAATATATCTTCAGGCGTTTAGTTATGGCTCAAGCTTCTGGTTCCGCAGATGTCCCTGATATGGGGCGTCGTCAATTTATGAATCTCCTAACGTTCGGTACGATAACCGGTACATTTTTAGGAGGACTCTATCCAGTTATCAAATACTTCATTCCACCTTCAAGTGGTGGCAGTGGTGGCGGTGTCACTGCCAAGGATGCTTTAGGCAATGATCTCGTCGTCAGCGAATTTTTAGCCAGCCATAATGCAGGCGATCGCACTTTGGCTCAAGGTCTCAAAGGTGACCCTACTTATGTTGTAATCACAGAAGATCAAGCCATTGGCAACTATGGTATCAATGCCGTCTGCACCCATTTGGGATGCGTTGTTCCCTGGAATGCTAGTGAGGACAAGTTTATGTGTCCCTGCCACGGTTCTCAGTACAACAATGAAGGCAAAGTAGTGCGTGGACCAGCACCTTTATCCTTGGCATTGGTTCATGCTGAAACCACAGAAGATGACAAACTTGCCTTTACCCAGTGGACAGAAACTGATTTCCGCACAGGGGAACAACCTTGGTGGACTTAGGAAAAGTTGTGTTTTGGAAAGTTTTTGTTGCTCAATTTATCTATAAGTAACAGCTAAAAACTAACTAACCAATAACCAGCTAACCAATCGACAATGTGAGTTTTAAGTTTTTCCTTACAAGATGAGAACACCTTCTATATCGGTGATGTACAGCCACGGCAAACAGATAATTATTAGAGCCATTGTACTAACCTTGGCAACTTGTGCCTTTTTCTTTGTCAGCGATCTTGCTGTTCCTCAGTCAGCTGCTGCCTACCCCTTTTGGGCACAGGAAACGGCTCCAGAAACTCCTCGCGAAGCTACCGGTCGGATTGTCTGTGCCAACTGTCACCTAGCTTCTAAACCTACGAAAGTAGAAGTTCCCCAATCTGTGTTGCCAGATACTGTATTTAAGGCAGTGGTAGAGATACCCTACAATCTAGATGTGCAACAGATTTTAGGTGATGGTTCTCCTGGTGGACTGAATGTGGGAGCAGTAGTCATGTTGCCGGAAGGCTTCAAGATTGCTCCTGAAGACAGAATGACGGAAGAACTGAGAGAAGAGGTTGGGGATGTTTATTTCCAACCTTACAGCGAAGACCAAGAAAATGTAGTGATCGTCGGTCCCCTACCAGGGGAAGATTATCAAGAAATTGTTTTTCCTGTCCTTTCTCCCAATCCAGAAACTGATAAAGGGATTTACTTCGGTAAGTATCCTATACACGTCGGTGCGAACCGGGGTCGGGGTCAAGTTTATCCTGGTGGTTTCCCCAGCAATAACAATGCGGTCAAGGCTTCTACAACTGGTCAAATCACAGCAATTACTGCTTCCGAATATGGTGACTACGAAGTAACTATTCAGCAAGCAGATGGAGAGGAAGTTTTTGATTATATTGCTGCTGGACCAAAGTTAATCGTCTCCGAAGGGCAAGAAGTAGTCACCGGAGAGAACCTAACGAATAATCCCAATGTAGGTGGATTTGGTCAGAAGGATGTGGAAATTGTCTTGCAAAGTCCAACCCGGATTAAGTGGTTGATGGCTTTCATTGCGGCAATTATGCTTTCCCAAGTCCTACTTGTACTGAAGAAGAAGCAAATTGAGAAAGTACAAGCTGCTGAAATGAATATTTAATTTCGGCGTCAAAGACTACTAGTTAAATTATGATTTAAGGGATAAGCAATTAGCTTGTCCCTTTTTTTGTTGGATGGGAGTATTTCATCTTTGAGATGAAGGTATAAAGATTCGACATGTTCCCATGTAGTTATAAGCATTCTTAATTCTTCATTCTTCATTCCGCGCAGCGGTACTAGCGTCCTAAGTCGTGTAGGTTATGAATCACTGCCGTGCAATGTTGTATTAAAGCTGCCAACTCTTCCCGTTTGGTTGAGCTGGGAGCCTCAATTACCTGACCAATCCTCACTGTGACTGGCACAGAATGTGGTGTACGAGAGCCTTGTTGGATAATTTCCTGAGTGCCCCACAAACTAACTGGTAGGAGTGGGGCTTTGGCTTTAGCTGCAATCAAAGCAGCACCTAATTTCGGGTCAGGAATGCGTCCATCTGCTGTCCTAGTGCCGGACACAAATAAACCAACAGCCCAATCAGCTGATATATATTCGAGAGCAGAGCGAATGGCACTACGGTCTGCTGACCCTCGCTTCACTGGATAAGCTCCGTATAGCTGAATTCCTTGCTTTAACAATGGCACACGGAATAATTCCTCTTTTGCCATGAATGCCACTGGACGTCCCACACAGCTAGACAAAATAGGTGGGTCAAAAGCACTAGCATGGTTACTTATCACTACTAGTGGCCCTTCCTTCGGAACATGTTCAGCACCGTAGATGCGACCCCGAAGATAAGTGTGAAACAACGGACTAACTACCGACCATTTCAAGGCGTGGTAGAGAATGAGACTAGGAAGTGGTTCGCGATTTCTACTCACAAAATTGGGAATGGAGAATGGGCAATAGGGAATAGGCTCATCAAAATTGGATGTGCCTCACGAAGGCAAAAACTGCTATAGCTAGGAGCTTATATCAAGTTTGCTTGATTACTTACACTTTGGTGGAAGACAGAGGGCAGAAGTTACTGCAATCAGAAGCCGCAGGCTAGGCAAGGAGCAAAGAAAGCAAGGTAGAAGGAAATGATAACTGTTTATCCGAACTTGATATTACTTCCCTGTTGCTAAAGAGAGAGTCTTAACCTGATCAGGACTACTAATATTTTCTAAGCTCAAATCTGCACAAGTACGTTTCATCAGACCTGTAAGGACTTTACCTGGACCAATTTCTACTATCCGCTCTATTCCTTCCGCTATTATCTGTAGGGAGATTTCCCGCCAGCGCACGCTCCCAGTCATCTGACGCTGGAGGCGATCTTTTAAGACAGAAGCTTCAACTGCCGGAATCGGTTCCACATTGGATAGTACTGGCACTTGAGCATCCTCAAAAGAGACAGATTCCAAAACTGATTTAAACTCTGTAGCTGCTGTAGACATTAAGGGAGAGTGAAAAGCTCCTGAAACTTTTAAGGGAGTTTTGCGTTTGGCTTTGATTTGAGATAAGACTTTCTGAACTGCTTCTGGTGTGCCAGAAATTACTACTTGAGCAGAATTGTTATCATTAGCGAGAACAACATCCGGTGTTTGTTCGATTTGAGTTTCGAGCTGTTCGCGGTCAAACCCAATGAGAGCAGCCATCATACCATCAGAAGCACTATCCATTAATTCCGCTCGACACTTAACCAAGCGCAGTCCCGTTTCAAAATCAAATACCCTAGCAGCATAGAGGGCAACATATTCTCCCAAGCTATGGCCAGCGACTAGACTGGGGGTGTAAGTGTCACCTTGTTTCAGTAAAAAGTCAGCCAGAATACTTTCTACAACATACAGGCATGGTTGAGTATAGAGGGTGCGGGATAATTTGTCTTT
>JAAHHL010000768.1 GCA_010672185.1 Caldora sp. SIO3E6
ACCTTCTATCTCTACTGTTGTCTTCTTACTTGTTGCCTTCTTATGAAAATCTTCCACCTCCTGCCTCCTGCCTCCTGCCTCCTCCCTCCTGCCTCCTGCCTTCAGTCTTCCGCCTCCTGCCTCCTGCCTCCTGCCTCCTGCCTTCAGTCTTCTACCTCCTTCCTTCTATCGCCTTAGCAAATGCAGCAGAGTTACAACCGAAAAGTTATGCTCAAGTGCCGGTTTTTTCTTCCGACGAAACCTTTAATCCTGAACCCTTTGGAATTATTAATGAGCCAATTCCACCATTAGGCTATCCAGAAGAGCCGTCTCGGAACAGCTCACCTTCTGAGTTCGATATCTACCGCCTAGGCATAGGAGATTCAATTCAAGTACAGGTAATTAACTTTCCCAACCTCAATTTTCAAGATGATGTTGATCTAGAAGGAGATATTTTAGTGCCATTGGTGGGAAAAATATCAGTATTAGGACTCACTTTAGAACAAGTCCAACAAAAAATTGAGGCTGGCTTAAATGAATTTGTGGTCGATCCTGAAGCAGTAGTCGCACTAGCAGGTTTGCGTCCAGCTAGGGTAACACTGACTGGAGAGGTATCTCAACCAGGTTATTATAATCTGCCCCCTGGTACAATACTCTCTCAAGCTCTACAAGAGGCTGGTGGTACAACAACTGAAGCTGACTTGCGGACGATTGTTGTGCGTCGTCGCTTACCAGATAATTCCATTATTGAGCAACAGGTTGACTTGTTCAGTGCCCTACAAAATGGGACAAGCGTACCGAATTTACGCCTTCAGGATGGTGATGCGGTGATAGTCTTGAAAGTAGAGGTGGGTACAGCTTATGATTATGACCGCAGGCTAATTTCTCGCTCTAATGTTTCTCAAGCGGAAATTAATATCCGAGTCTTGAGCTATGCTAATGAGCGAATTGGCAATGTTAATTTGCCCAATGGTAGTACCTTTGTTGATGCTTTAACTGCGATCGCGCCCAACCCAGATGGAGTTAAGATCAATGCCATTGCCCTTGTTCGTTTTGATCCAGAAACTGGTAGGGCTATTACCCAAGAACTCAACGGAAAAGCGGCTCTAACAGGTGATCTTTCCCAAGATGTCCCGCTTCAAGACAATGATGTGATTATTGTCGGTCGTAACCTCATTGGTCGGTTTAATTTTGTCCTTAATTTTATTACTCAACCCTTTGCCAATATCTTTAGTTTTATCAGGTTTTTTGATGCTTTCACTGATTGAAATGATGGTTATTGGTTATTGGTTATTGGTTGTTTGTTGTTTGTCATTTGTTATTGGTTATTTGTCGTTGGTCATTGGTCATTTATTTAATTTAGAGTTCTAGAACACCGATTCAGTAATAAAATTTGACCAAATATCTCATATAGGCATTGACGAAAAATCAATGGATTTCCCTCTCCGCGTCTCCGCGTCGTCACTTCACCTAAATTTCGATTACTGAATCGACGCTCTAGCGATCGCAAACAAGTTAGAGCCATAGCTAATCATAAATATTCTCAATAGCTTTTGTTGACTATCAAGAAGAATGAATGACAATTTGTCAAGTAGATAGATTTACTTAATTAATTGCCAAAATCCTTGCTTTACAAGGTTTTTGCCTGGATGTGCTCAATTTCCACAACACCTCAGCGTGGAAAATTCCGCCAAGAATAATTCATAATGTTAAGATAAATGAACTTTATGATATTCTCAACATGGAACCCGCATTAATTTTGATTGTTTGTATCGCTGTTGTTGTGACCGCCATCACTGGTTTCTCCATCTACACTGCTTTTGGCCCACCTTCTGTGGAATTAACCGATCAGTTTGAAGAACACGAAGACTAGAGAGTATGGGGAGTTGGGGGAACTGGGGGAGACGCGGAGACGCGGGGACGCGGGGACGCGGAGATGAAGAAGAGGAACCACAATTTTTTGACTCCTTGGTTGTTTCTATATATGGGGTTTTGTTAGTGCCTAAACGCTATATATATAGCAGTACTCGCTGGTATCGTTACAGTTTTAATGAATGATACCCAGTTGGACACAGCTACAATGGGAGTATTTGTCAAGTACTATAGCGCTACGCGCTATAGTACTTGACAAAATGCACGACCCTTTAACTTGTCACCAATGACAAATGACAAATGACAAATGACAAATGACAATTCCCAATTCTCAATTCCCAATTCCCAATTCTCAATTCCCAATTCCCAATCCTCAATTCTCAATTTTCAATGCAAAACTAGCAATTTTCCAAGGCGCGATCTTGAAAACCTGACCATTGTGAGAGGTTTCAGCCAAAGGTATTGGTGCTTCTAGCAAGTTAACTGGATAGGCGATACTCAACCCTAAATCACTCTCTAATGACAAATCAGCTGAGTTGCCGTGACTTTCATAACAGCGCAAAATAAATCGGCTGGAGTCATCTTCCGCTCTCTTGAGAGTTGTCAAAATCAGATTTTGAGCTGATAAATCCAAGAATCGACCCAGAGGTGGTAAAGATCGATCACCATCCGAGTTTAGATCAGGACAACTTATCAACTGAAGTGGTAAATTTAACTCATAGCCTCGCCTCACTGTACCAGCTGATTGCCAGTCGCCACTATGGGGATAGAGAGCATAGGTAAAATGGTGAATACCCCTATCTGCTTCTGGATCTGGCCAACTGGGACTTCTGAGCAAGGTGAGACGTAATTGGGAAGAGTGAGCATCATAACCATATTTACTATCATTTAGCAAACTAACGCCATAGGTCTCATCACCAAGATCCGCCCAACGTAAAGCACTAACTTCCCATTTGGCTTGCTCAACAGAAGTTTGAGGTTGGGTAGGACGTTGGATAGCACCACAGGCAATTTCATAGGTAGCATAATTGGCTGCCAGATTTAAAGGGAAAGCTGCTTTGACTAGTACATGAGATTCCTGCCAGTCTACAGTGGTAGCAATTTTGAGCAGAGGTGATGCCAAGGAAAGAATATAGTCTTGGCAAAACTGGGATTTTCCCAGCTGACGGACAACCCGCACACGATGACACAGTGTCCCTCGCTCTATCCACTCAATAGTTTGTAGTTGAGTTGGGGGTAAAGGGTATTGCTCGTAGTTAGGGTCAATATTCCAAGCATCCCAGTATTGTCCCTTATCTTGGAAAGCCTGTAACTGATTGCCAGCACCACTAAGGACTTCTCGCTGCTGGATCTTATCAAAGACGCTGCTCAAATCTCCTGTTTGAGGATCAACCACAACTTTGAGGAATTGGTTTTCTAGAATAAAGGCTTTTGAGAATGGAGAATGGAGAATGGAGAATGGAGAATGGAGAATGGAGAATTGGGAATGGAGAATGGAGAATTGGGAATTGGGAATTATTCCCTTGTTTACCTGTCTCTCCATTTCCCTCTCTTCCTCAGCTCCCTCAGCTCCCTCAGCTCCCTCAGCTCCCTCAGCTCCCCCAGCTCCCCATCCCCGCGTCTCCGCGTCTCCGCGTCTCCGTGTCTCCTCACCAGCCTGACACAACCAAAAGACACGATAACCAACGGAAGGAATCTCTTTTGCCAAAAATAGTAGCTTTGATTCGTCGGTTAGCTGGGATGGTATCTTTTCTCCGGAAAAGTCATAAATAAACCAAGACTCCTCACCTGATTTCGGTAAAGTAACAGTAACTAGTTCATAACGCTGCCAGTTGAGAGGGTTAAAGATAATAATTGGTTGAGCGTCTGATTGGGGTGGTGGTGGTAGAGTAATCTGAGAAGCGATCGCACTGAGAGATTCCTTTAATATTCCTAAAGCAACTTGCTCCACTTCTTGCCAAGCTTGATTGGCATCTACAAAGACTTCAGGAATTGATGTTCCCGGTAAGATATCGTGAAATTGGTTAAAGAGCACCTTTTTCCAAGCATCTTCCAACTGTTGCTGAGGATAGGTTATGCCAGTCGTGATATTGGCTAGAGAGGCAAACAGTTCTGCTTGGTAGAGTAATCCTTCACAACGACGATTCCACAACTTTTGGTCAGCATGGGTAGTATAGCAACCCCGATGAAATTCTAAGTAAAGTTCGTCATTCCAAATGGAATTGTTGTTGGTTGTTGGTTGTTGGTTGTTGGTTGTTTGGGAATTGGGAATTGGGAATTGGGAATTGGGAATTGGGAATTGGGAATTGGGAATTGGGAATTGGGAATTGGG